>NZ_CALFPF010000038.1 GCF_937919775.1 uncultured Gimesia sp. | reverse complement strand
AGGTTGTCCTGATTGAAGAAAGAGACACGGTTCAGATGAGAATCAGGATCGCCTGATCATTGACAACAACATAAGAACTGACATCCAGAGACGAGGACTTTATGGTAGCGGACAGCAGCAACGAGTTGAAACTCGGATTCCTGACCACGATTGAATGCCCTGATGGGTCTTTGATCGGCGGCTTACTGGTGACAAATCATTTTGGCAGGCCTCTGGAATTTCAATGCACGACTCCCGTAAAACCGAACCGGACACAAGAAGTTTTATATGGACCGACACTCGTTCCCTTTCTCCTGGGTGAAGTCATCGGCCTGACGCTGGTGGAGAAGATGAATATTAAACCAAATCTGATCTTGATCGAGCAGGAACAGGCAATCGAATTACAGAAGCATACTTCGATTCCGGTCGCAATTTTGTCTGACGTTGAGCAAATCCTGGAAGAAAGTGGTTCTTTTATCTGTGAGCACATCGGGAAAAACAGACTTCGGTTTGATGCAGCTCATCAATCCGGTAAAGCAGCCATCGAAAACACCAGTAAAAAAATACCCGGTGATGCCGACCTGGGAGAACCCTTTGAACGTGTGCGCGAAGCCTTGAATGAAGCGGTCAAAATGGGATCATCCCGTTGAGACTTTTTTCATGATGGCATTTTGAATTGATTGAGAGGCACTTCGTTTCAGATCAGGCGGATACGTGGAATTTTCAGAAACAAAATCAGATAGCGAACTAAATACTCGGAGTACAACAGGTCATTCCGGTGGTCCGCATTTTCTTCCGCAGTCTCTGGCTCCGAATTCGGTGCCCGTTTCTCAAGCGGATCGAGAACTTCTCCAGCAGCAAGTTGACTGCGACGCGATTCCATTAATGGTCTCAGCGTCCGTTTTCGCTTCCGGTATGAATGGAGCGCTGACTCGCAAATTCAATCTGGAAACCACATCGTTTGACCTGCTCGAGCGGGCCGGGATGATGCCCAAATGGAAGCCCACGCGTCCTCGTATCAAGACGTTCTGTATGACTTTTCCCGACGGAATGGAGTTTGTCCCCCCTAAAGTCGAAAATGAGGACGAGGCAGAATTAAAGCAGATTAAAGGACCGCAGGTAACCGCTTCTGAGAATACGGAACGCAAAAAATCAACGCGATTAAAACCGCCGGCGAATGCACTGTCTCTGGAAGATCGTCTGTTTTATCTATTGCAGCCTCCACTGCAATCCTGGTTGGCGGGTCAGGAACTGCTGATGCCTTTCGAGCCGTTCCCTTATCAATACGAGGGAATTGCCTGGCTGTTTTCACAAAAAGCTGCCTTACTCGCCGATGAGATGGGGCTTGGTAAAACGATGCAGACCATTACCGGCGTCCGTCTCTTACTGCGCAGTGGTCAGGTCCGACGCATTTTATTGCTCTGTCCTAAACCACTGATTCCCAACTGGCAACGCGAATTTAAGTTCTGGGCTGAAGAACTGCCGGTTACTGTTGTGCAGGGGGATTCGAACCGTCGCAAAATGATCTGGGAAATGCCGAACACGCCCATTCTGATCGCCAACTATGAATCGATGGCTCGTGATTTTGAGACGATGGGTGAAGAAAACATTCCCCGCTTCGATCTGGTGGTGCTGGATGAAGCGCAGCGAATTAAAAATCGAGACTCCCGTACTGCGGAAATTGCCCGTTCTATTCCCCGCAAGCGAAGCTGGGCTCTAACGGGGACTCCCATCGAAAATCGTCACGAGGAGATGGCGTCTCTGTTTGAATGGATGGAAGTCATCCCGCCTCGAGCCACTCCCGATTTGCGTCAACTGCAGGTGCTTTCCAAAGAATTTATTTTAAGGCGGACCAAAGACCTGGTCATGTCTGATTTGCCGCCTCGTCTCGATCGTCCGGCGTATCTTGATCTGAATCCGGCACAGCAGATTGCATATGAGACGGCTGAGAAAGATGGTGTGATTCAACTGAACGCGATGGGCGATTCCATCACCGTGCAACACGTGTTTGAGCTGGTTTTGCGGTTGAAGCAGATTACAAATTTTGATCCGGTGACGGGCGAGAGTTCGAAGCTGGATCGCCTGGAGGCAGACATGGAAGAGATCGCCGCCAGTGGAGGCAAGGCGATTTTATT
Organism: uncultured Gimesia sp.; assembly: GCF_937919775.1. Classification (GTDB taxonomy): domain Bacteria; phylum Planctomycetota; class Planctomycetia; order Planctomycetales; family Planctomycetaceae; genus Gimesia. The sequence goes on along the minus strand of NZ_CALFPF010000038.1, from coordinate 21,985 downwards.
CAGCCAGTGGACGAAGCCTCTGGATTTTATGGCCGAACGTTTGCAGCGATTTGGGACGCTGGTCTATCACGGGGGAATTCCCACAAAACAGCGCGAGCCAATTCTTGATAAATTCAAACACGATCCGGATTCACACTTACTGTTGATGAGTTACGGAACCGGTGCTGTGGGCTTGAATTTGCAGTTTGCCGGTTACGTCTTTCTGTTTGATCGCTGGTGGAATCCGGCAATTGAGGACCAGGCGATCAATCGGGCGCATCGAATCGGTCAGAAAACGCAGGTGATCGTAACAAAATTCATCTGCAATAATACGATCGAAGAACGGATCGATATGGTTCTGGAGCAAAAACGGGAATTGTTTCGTTCGATCCTCGGCGATGGCGATACCACCTGCGAGTCACGGAGTCTGACTGCGGCAGAAATCTTCGGCTTGTTTGATCTCAAACAGAAAAAAGGGGACGTGACTCAAAAAATTGCCCCTCAGATTTTCCAGAAACCGGCCGCCTGATTACGGAGTGGGTGGGTTAAGGGTTACTAAAGGACTGGATGTCATGGCGCCCGATTCGTCTGTGACGTTGATGAACCAGATTTTTGTGTTCTCAGGTGGTGCAGCACCTGAGATACTTGTCCCCTCGACCACTAGAGGAATAACGTGCCATTTTCTTTCCGGATTTGGTGTTTCGTCGGTCGTGTACTGCAGAACTGCCGTTTTGATTTTGACAGGTTGGGCCAATTCGGCGGATACTTGATTGTCTTTGATCAGTGGGTTGCGTACGACCGGTAACGGGTCCGCCTGATTGAGCTTTTCATTGATAAAACGTGCGATCTCGTCCGGAGCCCAGCCAGCCGGATGACTATGACGCATGTTGACTTCAATGCGAATGTTACGAGGCGTCGTTTCAGGCACCGCTTCATAACTGCGCTGATAGGCACTCAACCAGTATGCAAAATCATTTGTCCCGTTGACAAAGAAAATCGGCATCTGGACGGCACGCAGATATTGCCCCGGATCATAGAGTTGCATCCAACTTTTGGCATCTTCAGGTGGCAGGCGATTGATCGATTGTTCAAAAACAGAATGATTGTCCAGAAAACCACATCCATAAACGGGGACGGCTGCTTTGAAGCGATTGTCGAGTCCGGCGACGATGCATGTCAGATATCCGCCCCAGGAGATGCCCGTCACGGCGGTACGGTCTTTGTCCACTTCGGGAAAAGACCGAATGAGAGAGTGTGCCAGAATTGCGTTGGCAGGAGCATGATAACACCAGTGTTCTGATTTGTCGGATTTAATCGCTTCAAATTTTTCGACATGGGATTGATCGGGGCCTCCCTCAGGGAGTCGTGTTCGATTGACGCGATCATGGGGATTTTTACCCTCAACCGGCTGGGAGCCAGCCAGATCCATGGCGATGGCAGCATAACCTTTCTTTGCCCATAATTCGGCCCATTCACGGAACGCGGTTCCCCCTCCACCATGAATTAAAACGATGCCGGGATAACGAGCCGATTGGATGTCTTTCAATCCGAGTGTTTCGGGGGACGCGTAATAAGCAAATACTCTGGTCGGTTTTCCACGGTATTCCAGGCCCTCGTAAACCAGTGTTCTGACTGGAGATTTCTGGTCGATCCATTTAAATTGAGGTGCCTTACTGAGTGCTTCCAGATCCCAGGGAGTCGTTTCGGGCAGACGGGGATCGGCCTTGATCAGGTCTGCTGCCTGTAAATAACCAGGAGTAAACAGGCAGAAAATGAATAGAAACAGAAATGATTTGTTGAGTCGAACCGCATTCATAGATGTAACCACCGCATTTCAAAACAAAGAATATTGAATGAACAGTGATTATCGGAAATTGAATCGGGCTTCGCAATAGAAGGGAGGGTAAATCGAGACCGATCGCATCACGCTTAAAACAGCAGATTGTAGAGGGCGGAACAAAATATGATTGCAATCGTAATGACAGAACCAATAATGCTGACACAGACAGCAGCAGTACCTGCTTTGAACATGTTTTGTGATTCTGCAGGCAAATTACTTCCAAGCAGGTTCCAGATCGATTTCAAAACCTGATTAAACATCTGGGCGCACAGAACTGTTGTGATGGACATCACAATGATGGCCCAGTGCGTTGCGGATAAGCCGAGCAGCATCGCCGTGGCGATGACGGCGCTGCCGGTAAAAAAGTGAATGAAGAAGGTGCTGTCCAGGCGAATTCCGAAAGTGATTCCCCGTTCGGCGTCAACGAGACGTTGTCTCCATTCAGGTCGCAATTTTTCTGTGACTTGACGTGGCCCAGAATCTTTGCGGTATTTTTTTTCCAGGGTTTTCTGTGATTTGATCACCGTCGAGATTCCTGTTACTGAGTACTGTTGCCGAATAAGGATGAGAAATCAGCTGACGCTGGCGCCGCGCCAAAGTTGCCGAAGCGTGGCATGATGGTTAAACCGATGCCGGCATTTCCAGTGCTTTGGTTATAATTCATTCCCAGACTCATGAGGAAGTCAGCTCCCGTTCTGGTGATAGACAATGTTTGCCCGCGATTGACATGTTCGCCCAGATCATAGGCAGTGCTGATGCCGGCACTCCATTTCTGACTCATGACATAATTCAGGCTGGCGGATAAGATCTTACTGTCCAGACCGCCGCCCCCTTTGATCTGCTGTAAAGCGACATTGACCGACATACGATTGGTACGCTGGCTGGTGAGGGAAACATCCCAAAGTTCTTGCGCACCGGTGAATAAATCGTAATAGGCGTTTGCGGCCATGGTCGTGCGGTCGCCGAGAAACCACTGATAATGTCCGCCAAGCAGACCAAAGTCTTCACCAAAGTTATCACGCTGTGCATCGGGAAAGTACGATGCCTCCAGATCGAGTGTCATCCAGTCTTTGATTCGCAGTTGGTCAGGGGGGCCTGTTTTGGTTTGCAACCGATGGCGCCATGCCATTCTCAGTACCTGCTGATCATCAACCAGTTCATAATAAGGGTCTGTCACGCCGCGCCCCGTTCCGGTCCGGATGGCATAAAATCGGGGATCAAACTGAGGCGGTAGTGTCCCGCCAAAAGTATTGATGACGAGTCTTTGCCGGAAACGTTCCTGTGCATTGTCGTCGAACTCATTGTATTGCGCGATATTATTCAGGCTTTCGTCAGAATCGCTGAAAGAGTAATCCGCTTCCAGCGCCATTTTATGAGCCAGACCATTGAGATTAAAAAACGAACTGTAAACATCCGGGAAAATTTTCTCGAAGAGGATACTGCCACGCAAACCTGCTGAGCCGTAGAGCCGGTCAATCGTCTGTTGTTGCAGACCCTGTTCCCAGTAAGCTGCTTCCCCCATGACGTACGGCGTCAATTTAAGCGGTCCGAGGTTGAACGGGGCTTCCAGTTGATGCCGCGTCATCGCGACCAGGCCTTGCGAATCGGCAATGAACGGCAGTGGCGTGAAGACATCCTGCGTTGGATTATAAGGAGCAGAACCGGGTTTCAGTTTTCCATAACCGACTGAGGAATGTGAAGTCCAGCTCAGCAGATTTCCGAACAATGGTTCGCCGAGCAGGAAGAGGTCTAATTTGGGAAGCCAGTCTGTTGTGTTATCAAAATCATTCAATTTGGTCCTGCCAATCACAGACCAGGACCAGTTTTCCTGTTGCTGTTTAAGGTGCAGCAGGGTTTCGACATCTTTGGCCGTGTCGAAACTGGATTCAAAATATTCTTCCTGAAAGTTTCGATCCGAAAGCAGGCCGCCTTCTCCGGTCACGGTCATACCGAAGGGGGATTCCTGTCTGTGCTGCAGATTGATAAAGAAGCGATCTTTGGTGGAAGGAACCAGTGCTCTGCGGTCCAGACCGAGGTTATCCGTTCCGCTGTCGTGAATATAAAACAGTTCTCCCTTGCCACTGAAAACATTATCGAAACCGAGTAGATCTGAACCTTCATAAGCTCCCGATTGCCCGATGCCCACCCCGCGATACGAGTAGTAGTCCAGTTGGCCTTCCCACTTGGTTCCCGGTTGACGTTCGAGCCCCAGCAGCTTGAACATATCCCATTCACTTTCTACCTGGAAGCCAAAGATGCGGTCGTTTCCAAATCGTAATCCGTTGATCGGGAAATAAATATCTTCAGCCGGACTTGTAACATAAGGCAGATAAAACAGCGGAACATCGCCAATCTGGAAGGTATTATTAGAACTCGTGACCCAGGCACGTTTGTTAGGAACAGGCTGCCCGGTAATGGGATCAAGTTCAATCGAGCCCGTCCCGAGCCAGGGGGTTGTGTATCGATCTTCAATGAAGATATCAGACGATTGAACACGATAACCGGGCTTGCCAAACTGGCTACCGGTAGCCCAGGCATTTTGTGCCAGATATGCGCCTTTCGATAATTGCCGGATCTGGCTGGCTTGAACGCGAATGTCTTCTCCCAGTGCTGGAAGATTCGTTTTGAGTTCTGCGTCCAGCATGACACCCCTTTCTTCACGGGCATCATAAAACGCACGGTTCGCTTTGAGGTAGTAGGAGCCTTGACGAATTTCAATATTCCCTTCGAGATAGATTTCGAAGGGAGTTTCTTTTGACTGACGGATTTCAGAATTAAAGTTTTGTGTATTCCGTCCGTCTGTCCAGATGATGATGCGGTCGGCGGACATATCCATCATTTCCAGGCCGTCGACGCCATCAATCAACAGGTTCACGCCTCCGGTGATGACCCAGATCTGTTCAGGCGGAACTGTATGGGTTGAGGGAAAACTTTGAACATTGTAAGGGACCGCACTGCGGGGGAAGAGTCGAACTCTGCGAAAATCGCCGTTCGTTTCCGGGACAGGCACGATGCTCAATTCCGGACCTTCCAGGGGTGGTTTTTCGACAATGAACTGTGCTCGTTTTAGTTGATGGTCGTGGGGAATGCCGCGACGTTGTGTGGCGCGTTTCAGCAAGGGATCATCAGTGGAAGCAGTATCTGTCGAAGGTCGTCTGATTTTTGTTTTGAGCCCATTTTGAGTGACCAGATTGACCAGCATGCTGTTTTCATTTTTTGATTCTCCCGGGAGGTCCACTCGAACTTCTCCCTCAAGGTAAACGGAAATGCGATCCGTTTTTCTGGTTTTGCGGTGCCAGATCACCATCTGTCGCGCACTGAGAACAGCAGCTCCCTGTTTAATGCGACAGTTACCTTTCAGGATCGAAACTTCGACAAAATCTTCTTCCCATTGCTGAGCGTATTCAGCAGAGATTTCAATCGGTTCTTCTTCCGAAGGTTCGTATTCCGATTCTTCATAAGAGGCTTTAGGGGCACCAAAGAAACTTGTTTGAGCAGGCGCAATCGTGACCATCCCGCCAAGCATTGTTATTAAAACAACGGCTTGCCAGACTGTGTGCGAAACATACCGAGAGACGGAATTAATCTCGCCCGACACGGGCACTCCTGAAGTGATAACCGGGTAGGTCAATCTTCTGATGAAGGGGATCTGGTCTGAATGGAATACACGCTGCTGCTGAGATGACAGCAAACAGAGGGTAACGGATTGAGGCCAGCAGGCACTAACTTCGTCTGCTGAACCGGGATAAATGGGCGCGGATTATAGGCCGATTTCTCAAAGAGTGTCAATAACAGTTGGCAGGTCAGATCGGCAGCCGTATGCGTTATAAAGTGCTGTTCTATAGATCTTTACGACGATCACTTGATGCGCGCTTCGCCGTGCTGCCGAATTTGAAAAAACAACCGAATTGAGACCATCCATAAACGCTCAGCAGGGCAATCGCCGGGACGAGGGGCGCCCGCATTCTCATGTTGGTCCAGTAGAAGAGATGGACCACGGTAAAACTGAAAATCAGCCAGATTAACGGCTCCCATTTTTGCTCTTTGTTCCAGAGTACCATTAAAATCCCGCCAGCACCGCCGATGAGAATCGCTGTGTAATACGCGGCGATGCCCCAGCCGATCATCGGAACCGAAATCAGGGTAGAACTGGTAAGGGGGGAGACATTCCAGAAACGTTTGAATCGCAACAGACAAGCCTGTACAAAGAGATCAGGCTGTTCTGCAATATTTTGTTTTGCCCGTTGATACATCCAGTGGTCACGTTCCTGTTCTGTTTGAATCGGAGGGTCTGCTTGCGAAATTTGTTGTTCCAGGCTTTGTTGCCAGTGATCCAGACTCTCGCCGGACCAGACCGTTCCCCAGGGTTTCTGAACCACCTCGGCGTAAAAGACCGGATTGTTTCCCAACAGCAATGTATAGCCGCCGTGGGTTGTGGACAGAATCGGCGCGTGAAACACAATCAGATTTCGAATCAACCAGGGGGAAACTGCCAGCATGATGCCCGCAGCCAGATAAGTCCCCTGACTCCATTCGTGTTTTTTGAATGAGGCGGGTTTGAGAATGCGGAGTCGGTGTAAAAGTGAACCGGTAAATCGGACCGCGATCCAGATCCCGAAAAAAGCGAGATAAGTCGGACGGCACAGGATGGCCAGCCCCCAGACGATGCCTGTCCAGAAGGTAAGAGGGAGGAACGTCGCCTTTTCGTGAAGTGCAGGTTCCGCCGTAATGCTGGTCACCAGCAGGTATAAGAGCAGACTGGTGAGAAATGCGCCGAGAACCTCCGTCATCGCATAACTCGTGTATTGCAGCAGAATCGGGTCTGTAGCGACAATGGCGGCAGCCAGGAACGCGGCCCCTTTCAACTGGAGCTGATTTCCTGTCTTCCAGGTCAGCCAGACGGTGAGAACTCCCAGAATGATCTGAACGATTCCAATGCCGACGGGAGCCGCTTTGAGAAAATAGATCACGGATAATAACGCTGGATAAAGTGGAGGGCGAAACGCAGTCGGCTGGATTTCAGCCTCTGGTGTGTCGATGCTGGATGAATAACCGTGCCCTGCAGCCAGATTTCCGGCGATCGCGAGATACGCGTCTCGATCCTGCTGTAATTGATCGATCTGTAAACAGACCAGCGTTATGCGTAGACCACCAGCGAAGAGCAGAATCAAAAGCAGGGTAAAATAACAGCGTCTTGTTTGAGTCACAGAAATGTTTCCGTAGAGATTCGCAGGGAAAGACTTCTAAAGTATGCAGGTCTGGAAGAGAAGACACAAGAGGAGGCTCCAGACGGTTTTCGATCATTTCACAAGATAGAAAAAAGGCCCCCCCTGCCAAAAAACGTCCGCTCAGAGATGAAATCATGATTCTTCTGCGATATAGTCCGACATAAGTATCTGTGTTGCGTGGATAGCAGGCAGCTTTCCTGCATTACAGCAACGGGCCGATTGTTAATATTAATTGCCTTGCAGGCAGTAGGATATGGTCTTTCTTTATGAGTAGTCACCCGCGGCGATGGCTTGAATCATTGGTAGATCGTCTCTACAACCTGCGATGGATTTTGTTATTGATTTCAATGGTTTTAACCGGGCTTGCGGTTTTTCCGGCTTCTCAGCTTTCCTTTGAACAATCGATTGAATCCCTCTACTCTAAAGATGACCGGCATCTGCTGGATTATCTGGAGAGCAAATCCCTGTTTGGCGGCGATGAGTTTGTCTTCGTCGCGTATACCACTCCCAATCTGCTGGAACCGGTGGCATTGGTCGAAGTTCGCAGATTTTCTGAGGAGTTAAGCAAAATACCGGGCGTCAATTCAGAAGTCACCCAAAACCTGGCGGACGCACTCGCGCCTCCTAAATTGAATTTTTTTCTGCGGGCTTTGATTCGACGAAAACAGGATGAATTAACCGAACTGTTTCGAGGCGTTCTGATCGGCGAGGATAATCAGACCACTGCGATTGTTCTGCGTTTATTGCCGGAGCATGAAACTCCGGTTCCCCGCGCGGAAACCTTTCGCCTGATTCGCAGATTAGCAAAAGCTCATACACCTGTGGCGTATGTCGTCGGCGAACCGGTGCAGGTGCATGATATGTTCCGCTATGTGGAGGAAGATGGCGATATCCTTTTTAAAGTCTCGCTCAATCTGCTGGCTTTGGTTCTGTTTCTGCTGTTTCGTCGGTTGCGCTGGGTCATGCTGCCTTTACTGGTTGTAATCTGTTCTATTTTATGGACGGAGGCGATTCTGGTATTGGGGCATTTCCAGTTAAGCATGGTTAGTTCCATGCTGAATTCTCTGGTGACCATTATCGGTATTGCCACAGTCGCACATGTCGCGGTCCACTTTCAGGAATTACAGCGCAGCAACATTTCGCGGCCTCGTGCCATTCGTCAGACCCTGGTGGAATTATTACCGGCAATTTTCTGGACCTGTGCAACAACGGCTGCCGGTTTCGCTTCGTTACTCTCAAGTGACATTGCACCTGTGAGAAGTTTCGGGATTATGATGGCCATCGGCACGATGATGGTGCTCCTGGCAGCGATTGTGCTGTTGCCGGGAGGAATTTCATTAGGTCATCTGAGTGCGCCGCTCAAACATTCTTCCGAACGAGGGCTGGAACGTTTGCTGAGAAAAGTCTGTATCGGTACGGAGCGTTATCCCAAACTGTTACTGGGCATCTCTTCGGTGTTTGTCCTGTTGGCAGCCGGAGGCTTTAATCGATTACAGGTGGAAACGGATTTCAGTAAAAACTTCCGCGACTCGAGTGATATCGTAAAATCACTCAATTTTGTGGAGACGCGACTGGGAGGCGCCTCAACCTGGGAAGTGAATTTTCCGGCACCGCCTCAACTGGATGAGAACTATCTCGATCGCGTGCGTGCTTTGGCGAAAGATCTGGAACAGGTCAACCCGCCGGGCAAACAGCAGTTAACCAAAGTGATTTCCATTACAGAGACCCTCGACTTTATCCCCAAAATTCCGTTTGCCTCTGATCCGTTGCGGTCTAAACTGGATGAGATCAGAGCATTACAGCCGGATTTTGAGAGCAGTCTTTATAATCCCCAAAAAGGACGCATGCGAATTGTATTACGGGCGCTCGAGCGACAGTCGGCTGAAGAAAAGCTGTCCCTGATTCATAAAGTCGATACTCTGGCTAAGAAACATTTTCCGGGTTCTGTAGTCAAACAGAAAACAGATGATTCAAAATGGAAACCCGCGGAACCGGGCAAAGCAGCAGGGATCTTTATTTTGCTGGCTTATCTGATTGACAGTCTGCTGAAAGATCAGCTCTTCAGTTTCCTGTTGGCCGGCACCAGCATTCTGGTAATGATGGTCATCGCGTTTCGCAGCCTGAAAATCGGACTGATTTCCATGATTCCCAATTTATTTCCCATTGTGCTGGTGGTCGGTGCCATGGGCTGGTTCGGTCTGCCTTTAAATATCGGCACGGCAATGATCGCCAGTGTTTCGATGGGTTTGACTACCGATTCCAGTATCCACTTTATTACGGGGTTTCTGAGAGAACGTTCGCGTGGTGCTTCAGTTACCGATGCATTAAGACGAACACATCAGAGTGTCGGTCGTGCAATCATCTTTGCGACGTGCGCTCTGGTGGCCGGGTTCAGCGTGCTGATGCTGTCGCACTTCATCCCGCTGATTTATTTTGGTGCGCTGGTCAGTGTCGCTATGATCGGCGGCATGTTGGGATCGCTGATTCTGCTGCCGATTCTGTTACGGTTGTTTTATACCGACAACAGTGAATCAGCTGCGTAATGGCAGCGGTTTGTATTTTCGCTGATCCATGCCGACATACCGCGATGAAGGCTGATAAAGGTGATTGTTTTCCGTTTGCTCAATGATGTGTGCCACCCAGCCAACCAGTCTTGAAACAGTAAAGATCGGCGTGAATAATTCCGGTTCAAATCCCAGATAATGCAGCAGGCGGCTCGCATGCCACTCGACCCGGGGAGAAACTTTCTGGATTTTTCCCATGATCTCCTCAATCGTATCGGCCGCCGCTTCCATTTCTGTTTGTCCCAGGGCATTGGCCAACTGAGAACAATACTCTTTCAGCACGGCAGAACGCGGGTCTCTGGGTTTGTGCTGTGAACTCTCAAACCCGAGCACTCTTTTGCCTTTGGTAATTTCCTGGCAGACCCAGTCTTCCGTATTGCCGGAATGCATCGCTTCGTGCAACGCATCCAGTACACCCGCTCCGGAACTGCGATGTAATAATCCATCGATCGAACCAATGGCAGAACAGACAGCCGAGTAGAGCGGGCTGCCGGTAGAAGCCACGACACGCGCTGCAAAGGTGGAAGGGGCCAATCCGTAGTCGGCATACGTAATCAAAGCAGCATTGAAGGCTTCTTCTTCCAGTTGAGTCGGTTCATCGCCTTTCAGCATGTACCAGAAACTACCGGCGTAGGAATGATCAAAGTTCGGCTTGACCGGAATTGACCCGTTAACCAGATGATATCGGTACGAAATGAGTTGTGGCAGCATTGCCAGTAAATATTGTGCATTGGCAAACTCTGACATGAAGACGCCATATTCCATCTGGGGATCGAAGTGCGCCAGCAGGCTCACGCCCGTTCGAATCACTTCCATCATCTCAATATGAGGAGGAATGGCATGGATCACAGCAACGACGGGTGCGGGTAGCTGACCGGTTTCAACCAGCAAAGTCTGAAAGTCGGCCAATTGTTCGTGGCTGGGAAGTTCGCCGTGTAACAGCAGGTAGGCAACTTCGATGAATAAAGCTTCTCGGGCCAGTTCCTCAACAGGATAGCCTCGATAAGTCAATACGTCCTGAATCTGGGAAATCTCAGTTTCTGATGCAATGACCCCGGATAAACCAGGGCGATAAGGGTGACGTTCCATGTCTTTGACCTTCCACTCTTCCTGAATAGGTAAAATATAGGCAGTCCATTTAAGTCAGAGTATAACTGATATGCAAAAGAGAATCGACATACGTTAAGGGCTGATTTCTCGAAGAATAGGGAAAAAATTTATAGGTGTACTTCCAGCTTGACACTACCTTACCGGATGGCATCATCGGCGAAACGTAAATTCAGGAATCACCATCATTTAAAATCAGCCGTCCCGCACCCGCTTCCAGTAATTTTTTCGCAACGCTGACGCCGATCTCGAACGCGTCTGCTAATGAACCGGTCGCCGCAGCGGTGATCCGTTCCTGGCCATCACCACTCAGGACGACGGCCTCCAGATGCAACTCGTTTTCTTCGATCTGAGACAGAGTTCCAATCGGGGCATGGCAGCCGGCGCGCAGAAAGGCCAGCAGACTGCGCTCCGCTGTGGTCGCCGCTTTTGTTGGCAGGTGTGAAATCTCGCTCAGGAGTGTGGCGGTCTCACTGTCATCATCCCGGCACTCAATGCCCAGCGCTCCCTGTCCGACTGCAGGAAAGACTTCGGGGGGCGTCAACAGGAGCGAGGAACGCTGCTCCAGTAACTCCAGACGAACCATGCCGGCCTCTGCCAGGCAAAGCGCGTCGTACTCCCCCGCATCCAGTTTTTTTAGTCGTGTTTCGACATTCCCGCGGACTTCCTGCATCTGCAGGTCCGTGCGTTGGTGCAGCAGTTGTGCGCGACGTCGTAAACTGCCCGTGCCAATCCTCGCATCAGGAGGCAGATCGGCGACGCTGCCGACGCCTTCGGAATTCTGGGGAAAAATCAAAACATCATACAACGGACCTCGTACGGGAATACCCGCTAGTTGCAGACCTGTCGCCTGTTCGGTAGGTAGATCTTTCAGACTATGTACTGCGAGATCGGCGCGGCCGTCGAGCACCGCTTTCTGGACTTCTCTCGTAAAAACGCCCAGTCCGCCGAATTCAGACAGAGGAGAAGTCAGATCGCGGTCTCCTTCCGACGTGATATGGACGATTTCAATCGCGCGATCCTGAGTCTGTTTTTTCAGCAGGTCCGCAACATAATGCGCCTGCCACAGCGCCAGGCGGCTGGCACGGGTTGCGATCCGCAAAGGACGTTGTTGAGACGTCTGATTCATTAATGACTTTCTAATTACTTACGTGAAGTCTCTGATTTCGATTCTTCGCTCACTTCGTTTCCGGTGGCTTTTCCCGGGTATCTGGTTGCGCGGGCAGCGAATCTGCGGGCTTCGTTTCCGTGGTAGCGTGCTCTGTCTCGATGGTTGAAGTTTGCGTTGTTGGTGCGGGGGGTGAAATCTGAACTTTAAATCCAGCCAGTTTCCGGTCGCCCAGCAGCCGTTTGCCCAGCTCTTCGCGGAGTAATTCGTCAGTGACTCGCTGTTGGGGAGGCACAAGTACGCCGCAGGAAAGGCAGAACTGAAACGCCTGATCGACCGTGATATTCAAGTCGACAATTTCGCTTTTCGGCACACTCATCGTATATCCGGTCACCGGCATGGGGGAAGTCGGAACCAGAATCGCGACCAGAGGTTCACCGGCGGTCACCGTCATTTCCAGCATGCTGTCCCCGGTGACGAATCCCAGCGACCAGATCCCGCGCCTGGGATATTCCACAGCTACAACCCGGCTGTAGTCTACGGTTCGTTCGCTGAAGAAAAAGTCGGTAACCTGTTTTACTGACGAATACACATTGCTCACAACGGGCAGGCGGGCGAGGACTCCCTGCTCAAATTTGATCACCATCCACGCGCCGATCCGGGCTGTCACAAAACGCCCCAGAAAATACAACGCAACGATTGTTAAGGCCACAGCGACCGCGCTTAACTGAAACAGACTCTTAAACCAGCGGGTAGTTGCCAGTTCCATATACAGGCCCATCGCCGTCGTGGGCATATCTGAGGCACGAATTCGTTTGGCGACTTCACGATAATCCTTGTACGGAACCGCCCGATCTCCAAACGGAACCCACGCGTAAGGGATTACCATTTTGCGGGTGACTTCTTCGGGTCTGGCATTTTTTTCAATCGCTGCAAACTGTTCTGCATGTGCTTTACTGATCAAATACTCTTTCCGACAATATTCGAGGGGGGGGAGATTTTCAATCTCGACAAAACTGTCTCTGGGTTGAGAGGCGTCGGTAAAGTAAGCAATACAGTAACGGACTGTAGTCGTGGTGGGGACGATGATATAGTTATTCACGATCCCGGCAACCCAGATCACGATCACCAGCGTCAGAATCGGAGGTAGACTGATGGCCAGACCTCTCAGAAAAAATCGATGCGTTGTTGCGATGTGTTTTTTCTCCGGCTTTTTGTCTGGTGTTTCGTCCGGGGGTAAAGTGGTACTCGATTCCATCGAAGTACATGCCTTATCAGTTGTATCCACAAAAACGGCGGCCGTCTTTTTTGGAGAATCTTTATTGTTAAATCACAAACCCGGTGCTCTGGCAATCACAGCCACGTTGACTTCGCTGGCACCTGCCTCCAGAAGTACACGCGTTGCAGCATTAGCGGTCGAACCTGTTGTCATGACATCATCAACCAGTAATATCTTCTGACCGACTACCTGTTTACGTCTGCGCACTTCAAACGCGTCTCGTAAATTTTTTCGCCTGTTCGACGGGGTCAAACTGGTCTGTGTGGGAGTCCGTTTTCGTTTGGCGAGTATATTCCCGTAGTATTTTGCTTGCAAGCGGTGTGACAGGGCCTCTGCAATGATACTGGCGGGATTATGTGTGCGGTGCAGCCGGGCTGTCCAATGCAAGGGGATCGGAATTATCAGATTAAGGCCTAGTTTTTCGAAGGTTTCCTGATTCCGGTAAAACAGCAAAGTTCCCAGTCCGCCTCCCAGATGCGCCCCGTGGTTTTGTTTCAGATGGAGAATTAATTGCCGTAAAGGACCCTGATATTTTCCCAGAGCGACCGCACGGTTAAATGAAAAACGTTCGTTTTTACAGTAACTGCAGCCCTGTGAAGTATTCAGGTGAGGTCCCACAGGTGCACCGCAGCGTTCGCATGCCTGTTTGATCTCGGGAGCAATCTGCTCGATCTGGAGACCACAATTGGTTCCCGAACAAACCGCGGCGATGCCACACAGCGAGCAGCGGGGAGGGTAGACGAAATTTCTCCCGGTCTGCAGCCAGCGGATTGACTGGGCTGGTATCTGTTGAATCCCCAGATATTTCATGATTTCACAAAGTCACCACTAGGATCACGGCTCAATTTCGGTATCCTCACATATTATGTGAGAGATACCGGAAAACATAGACCTAATGTACAGGCCGGGGTCGTTTTCTTAAAACAAACAGAGTTTGTCAGGAAAAGTCATTGGGAGCCCCACACTCAGAAGTCGTCATCATTGGAGGCGGGTTATCCGGATTGGCCTGTGCGGTGACACTTGCGGATCGGGGACTCCCCGTTTCACTATTTGAGTCGCGTCCCCGGCTGGGAGGCCGCGCCAGTTCTTTCGAAGACAGACAGACACAGCATCTGATAGATAATTGTCAACATGTCAGCATGGGCTGCTGTGACGAATTCAACCGGTTTTGTGAAACCGTTGGGATCTCGTCCTCGTTTCGCCGAGAAAAAAAACTTTATTTCATCGGCCCCCGCAGTTCCCGCCCGGACGGAATTGAGCAGCCATTCAAGATCAATGCCTTTTCCGCGAATCCTTGCCTCCCCGCTCCGTTCCATTTACTGCCGGCTTTTGGCGGTCTTTCGTATTTATCCTTTCCGGAAAAGATCGGGTTGGCTCGTGGTTTAAAACAATTAGCTCTGACGCCGCTTGATTTAGATAATGAACCTACCATAGCCGCATGGCTCGTCGAGCAGAAGCAGTCGCAAAATGTCATTGATCGATTCTGGAATGTCGTCCTCGTCAGTGCGTTAAGCGAAAGCCTGGAACGGATCAGCCTGTCACATGCGCGGAAGGTTTTTGTCGATGGTTTCTTAAGAACCCGCAATGGTTGGCAGGTCCTGATTCCCACCGTGCCCCTTGAGAAATTATACGGCGAAGTCATTCTGAAACGGCTGGAAAAACAGCAGGCGAAAGTGCATCTGCAAACCGGTGTCGATCGCGTGCAGATCACAGACGGAAAAGTAACCGGCGTGCAATTGCGGGACGGACGGGAAATTGCCTGCGAGCGAGTCGTGCTGGCAGTCCCACACCAGCGTGTTCTTTCAATGTTACCCGATGAATTTGAGGGGCGTGAGTCTCTCTCAAAAATCGAACAGATTGAATCCGCGCCGATTACCAGCGTGCATCTCTGGTTTGATCGGGAAATCACCGCGTTGCCGCACGCCGTTTTTGTCGACAGTCTTTCCCAGTGGATGTTTAATCGCAGTCGTATCATGCAGCAGCCTTCAGAAGCAGGTTTTTATTATCAGATTGTGATTTCCGCCAGCCACAATCTGACCGGCGAAGCAAGGCAGGGCCGCACGCAGGCCGAGATCATCGCGACAGTGATCGAAGAATTGACCCGCATCTGGCCGGAGACAACACAGGCACAACTGATTCACAGCCGCATGGTGACGGAACATCAGGCCGTCTTCTCCGTCAAACCGGGCATCGAACGCTTACGCCCCTCGCAAAGAACCGCTGTGAAAGGCTTATACCTCGCGGGAGACTGGACTTCCACCGGTTGGCCTGCCACGATGGAAGGCGCCGTTCGCAGCGGATTACAGGCGACTGAATTTCTGCTGGATGATCTGGGACAACCCGAATCATTATTGTTACCTCCGAGCAAGACGGGTATTCTATCCAAAATTCTTTTCGGACTGTAAACTCTCACGCATGCATATTCAGAATCTCTCATCTTTGAATCAGTCGAAGCAGCAAACGCAGTCGATCGCGCAGTTTATTCGCATCATCTGCCTGCTGTTAGGATTTACGATTTTCGGTACGGTGGGAATTCGCCTGATTGAGGGGGCTTCCTGGTTAAACTGTCTGTATCTGATTGTGATTACCGCCACAACCGTCGGGTATGAAGACCCCGTCACTCTGAGCGATAACGGCAAAATTTTTATCATATTCTACCTCGTATTTGGTTTGGGAATTTTTACTTATAGTGTTTCCCAGCTCGGTCAATGGATCGTTCGTCAACAAATGGGTTCGCTGTTGGAGAAACGACGAATGCAGAAAACAATTTCAAAGTTAGACGGCCATTACATTGTGTGTGGCATCGGTCGTATGGGAAGAACAATTTGTGAGTACCTCCATGAACGGGGGGAACCCTTTGTGGTGATCGACAGCAATGAAGAACACCTGCAGTCGATGTGTGAGTCTGGCGGCTGGTTGTACATTCACGGCGATGCCACCGACGATTTCGTTCTGAAAAGTGCCGGCATCGATCGCGCCAAGTCTCTGGCTGCCGCTCTGCCCAGCGATGCGGACAACGTCTACGTTGTTCTGACGGCGCGCATGTTGAACTCGGAGTTTCAGATTATCGCGCGAGCCAGTGATGATAAAGCCGGCGACAAAATCAAACACGCCGGCGCCAACCGCGTTGTCAGCCCGTTTCGCAGTGGCGCGGTCAAGATCGCCCGGTTTATGATTCATCCGGCCGTGGAAGATTTTGTCGAAGTCGCCAGCAAGAAGATCGGCGGTTTTCAGGTCGCCGATCTCCAGATCGAAGAAAACAATCCGTACTGCGGTCAAAAATTGAGCGAAACGGATTTCAGCAGTAAGGGGCTGATGATCATCGGCATCTGCCGACCCGGACAGGAGCCGCAAATGCCTCCAGCCAGTTCCACGATTCTCAATGTCGGCGACAGCATCTACGCCCTCGGTTCCGCCAACGCCATCAATCTGTTGATAGAAGAATTCAACGAATCGACAACAACGCCGGCTTAAGAATCGGACGTCTCTCACCGAATCTCGCGGTCGGCTCCGGAAAGGCAAACTCTTGACAGATTCGGGAATCTGCAGAGCCGCATTCGATCCCTCAAAAACAGGGGTTTCTGCTCCTCTTGACTCGCTCAAGTCTCCCCCTAACATGCGTGTTGTGCGTCGCGCGCGTGGAAACAAAAATTTGTTGATGAATGGATTCGCACCTGTGAATTCCCTCACCATAAAAGTCCCTTGTTTCACGCAAAAACAGTCCCGAATCGCGCGACCTGTATCAAAATCAACCCGCTTATTCAGGTCAGTTCTGGTCATCCACGAACCATAACCTGCCCTATGTGAACCATAATCAGTCCTACACGAACCATAACCAGACATGATTTTATTTTCCCTGCGCCGTAAAAAACTTGACCCCGTCCCGCCGATGCTTATGATCAATATCGTCGCCACCAGAAACACAAACACGAAACAAGCCATCGACGCGCTCCTCAAAATCGAACTGTGACAAACAACACGCAGACCGAATTCCATTCAGCCCGAGCGAACGAGAGGCACATTATAAAACATGGCCACCAACCCCACTCAGATGAAAATCCGACACCAGATTTCCATTCAAAAGACCAGACAGAAAACAGCCAGAGCAAACGCCCGATCCCAAGAAGGAGAACCGACTCACATTGTCGTAGGGTGCGGACCCATGTGTCCGCCCGCCTGCCGAGGTTCGATTCTGCATCACGTCGCTGAAGGAACCGGATATAACGGTTCCCGCTCCTGCGTTTGTGGTTCCAAATGGAAAACGGGTTTGCCGACGAACCGGCTCAGTCCCGTACCAGCGCCCATTGCTCGTCGAGAATTTTCGGCGAGACCTTCAACGCCGTCCCCAGCTTCTGGGCGAACAGCGAGACGCGAAATTCTTCCAGCATCCAGCGAAACTTGATCAACTGCGGATCAATAATCTCCCGTTCGTGATGCTGCCGGGCGCGTTGGGAATACATGGCAAAGTAGCGGGAGATACTGCGGATATTACTGATATCGCGCTGCAGGCCGGCCCCGCCCAGTTTCCCCAGCCGCATTTCCATCCCCTGCAGATAGCGCGGAATCTGCTGCAGCCACGGGTAAGGCGTGCTTACCAGAAAACGGGCGTTGATCATCGCGTTGAGCTGCGCCCGCATATCGTGCAGCGGCTCATTCCAGGCGGGCACTTTGGTTTTATCCAGTGTTACTTTCATTCGATGATACTGCTCCAGCAGACCCGGCAGCAGACTGGCCAGATCCTGAGCGGCAATCGGAATCTGGTTCTGCCATTCTTTCACAAACTGACGATACTGCGCTTCGCTGCGCGGCAGTCGTTCCTTCTGTCCAAACAGCGTCCGTTCCGCCAGCAGTTCGATCAACTGCTCCCGCAGATTGATCCCGCCGATCGCCGTCACGTACATTGACATGCGATTCAGATCGGGTAAATGATCGACCTGTGTTTTCAGACGACGATGTTCGGCCAGTACGAACAGGCGTCTCAAACCAAACCGCGTTTCATAGGCGGCCCGTTCGGGCGCATCCCGCAGGCAGAGCGCAACCGACGTTCCCTCGTCGAGCAGACTGGGGAAACCGGTGAGCGAAAGTTTCTCATGCCGGACTTGCACCTCTGCCGGAAAATCACCGAACGTCCAGTCGGTTAAGCCCGACTGGCTCCAGTGGTCATCGGAGATTGCTGAAAAACTGTCGGCTGCCTGGGAACCAAATTCCTGCCGCAACTGTGTCAGATTGCGATTGCTGGCAATCGCCGCGCCCCCTTGATCCAGCACGCGGATATTCATCTGCAGGTGCTGCGGCAAGCGCTGAATTTCAAACAGGTCGGCGGTGATCCGCTCTCCTGAAATCTGCGACAGCATTTCTGCCACCGTCTCTTCAAACGAACCTTTGCCGAACTCCAGCTTGCTCACCACCTGCTTCGCTGTTTCCGGTGCGGGCACCAGCATCCGCCGTACCGATTTCGGCAGCGATTTAATCATGGCGGCCACTTTTTCTTCCAGCAGTCCCGGCACCAGCCAGCCCAGCCGTTGCGGCGAAAGCTGATTCAGACTTTCCTGCGGAATCGAAACGGTGACGCCGTCCTGCTCTGCTCCGGGTTCCAGATGATATTCGAGCGGAAACTGCATTTTGCCCATGCTGAGTGCGTTGGGAAATTCTGTTTCATCGATCTCCTCTGCCTGGGCTTCGAAGAAATCTTCCAACCGCATATTCAGCAGCGTCGGCGTTTTTCTGCTGGCATCTTTCCACCATTTTTTCAAACTGACGCCGTCATACACGTCCGTCGGCAGCCGATCGTCGTAAAACGCGAACTGCTGTTCCTGAGAGGGAATCAAATCATACCGCCGCGTTTTGGACTGCTGCTGTTCGAGATCCTCCAGAAACTTCTGGTTGTGCGCGAGAAAATCAATCTGCACATTGAAGTCCCCTTCCACCAGCCCGTATTGCAGCATTAAGGTCCGCGACTGTTCGGGATCGATTTTGCCATAATGCACCGAACGGCCGGGAACAATCGTCAGCCCGAACAGCGTCACTTTTTCCGTCGCCACCGCCGAGCCTGCATCGCCGTTCCAGCGCGGATCGCTCCAGCTCTTTTTCACGAGATGACCGGCGGCCGGTTCGATCCAGTTCGGTGCAATCTTCGCGACCGTGCGCGCGTAACGTTTGCTGGTTTCAATGAGTTCCGCCGAGACGATCCACTTCGGCTTTTTCTCGAACACTCCCGAACCGGGCCAGAGAACGTACTTCTGCTGACCCGAACCCGTGTATTCGTGCGTATCCGAACGCATGGCGATGTTCGAAAGAAAACCGGGCAGCAGCGCGCGGTGGATGGCGGCGGAATCGTCTTTGCGCGGATGCGGTTTCAGCCCTGTTTCTTCGACTAACTGTCTCAACTGGCGAAAGATGTCCGCCCATTCTCGCAGCCGATTGTAAGACAGATAATTCTGCACGCACGCTTTGCGCAGACGGCTCTGCGACAGGTCGTCTTTCAGCTTGTGATAAAAGTCCCACAGTTTGAGATAACTCAGAAAATCGGAATCGGGATCGCGAAACTGTTCGTGCACTTCGTCGGCGGCCTGCTGTTTGTCAATCGGCCGTTCACGCGGGTCCTGCAACTCTAACGCCGCTGCGATGACCAGAATTTCGTGCAGACAGTTTTCATCGTGGGCGGCCAGAATCATTCGTGCAATCCGCGGGTCCACAGGCAGACGACTGATCTGCCGACCGATGTCCGTCAGCCGATTCTGCTCGTCGATCGCGCCCAGCTCGAACAGCGTACTGTAACCGTCGCGGATCGACGCCGGCTTCGGAGGATCGAGAAACGGAAACTCTTCGATCGCGCCCAGTTTCATATTCAGCGTCTGCAGAATGACCGACGCCAGATTCGTGCGCAGAATTTCGGGGGACGTGAATTCATCGCGACTGTTATAGTCGGCTTCGCTGTAAAGACGAATGCAGATCCCGGGTGCCACACGACCGCAGCGCCCGGCCCGCTGATTGGCGGACGCCTGCGAGACCGCTTCAATCGGCAGCCGCTGCACCTGAGAACGGCTGGAATAACGGCTGATCCGCGCCAGCCCGGTGTCGATCACATACCGAATGCCGGGCACCGTGATCGACGATTCCGCCACGTTGGTCGCGATCACAATCCGCCGATACGAGGAAGGGCGAAAGACTTTGTTCTGTTCCGCCATCGACAGCCGCCCATAGAGAGGGACAATTTCTGTCTGCCGCCCGCCGTCGTCGCCGATGATCGAACGCCCCCGCAACAGCCTGGCGGTTTCGCGGATGTCCCATTCCGTCGCGACAAAAATCAGGATGTCCCCCTCATCAATGGCCGCCAGTTCGTTAACCGCGTCCGCCAGCAGCGACTGTTCGTCGGCCGTGTTGTTCTGTGATTTGACTTTGTTTTTTTCAGCCACTTCCGAATCCAGCGGACGATAACGGATTTCAACCGGATACGTGCGGCCCGACACATTCAGAATTGGCGCTGGCTTGCCTGCGGTGCGAAAATGTTCGCTGAAGCGGTCGGCGTCGATCGTGGCCGACGTGATGATCACGCGCAGGTCTTTGCGTCTGGGCAGCAGGCGTTTGAGATAACCGAGCAGAAAGTCGATGTTCAATGAGCGTTCGTGCGCTTCGTCGATGATGATCGTGTCGTACTGGTTCAGATAACTGTCGGTCTGTGTCTCTGCCAGCAGAATGCCGTCGGTCATCAGTTTGATATAGGTGTTGGGGCCCGTCGTGTCGGCGAAACGAATTTTAAAACCGCAGGCCGTTCCCTGTTCGCGACCCAGTTCTTCCGAGATCCGCGCACAGACCGAACGGGCGGCAATCCGCCGAGGTTGCGTGTGCCCGATCACTCCGCCGATGCCGCGCCCCATCGACAGTAGAAGTTTGGGAAGCTGTGTCGATTTTCCCGACCCGGTTTCCCCGCAGACGATGACCACCTGGTTCTCTTCAATCGTCTTCTGGATCGAATCCAGTTCCTCATGAATCGGCAGGCTCTTGTCAAACGTGATTTTCGGACACTGTTTCAACCGGGCGGCCCGACGTTCGACCGACTTGTCCAGCTCCGCACGCAGCCGCTGCAGATTCTTATCGAAGGGTTTTCTGTTTTTCTGTGCTTCTCGAATCGACCGCAGCCGTTGTGAGAGCCGAAACTGATCTCCGACCATGGCTTTTGAGATCAAAGCCGACAGTTCCGACAGCGCAGCGTTCGAACTCTCACTGGCAGCACCAGCGTCAGCAGCAGTCGGATTCGAATCAGCACGGGACATCAGACAACATCAAAGAAGAAGGAAAACGTACTATTATAGGCAGCAGGACCCGCATTATGAATCGAAAGTTCGGCAGCGCGAAGGGTTTGAGGAGAGTTTTGTGAGAATACCGGCTGGAACTGAGGAAAAGAGACGGTTTTAATGGCAGAGGCTCGCAAACTTTCCCTCTCGTACACCACGAGCTTCACACACACACACACACAACAGAAAACGGTTAGAGCAGACGCACAAATCAGAGAACCACAACCGACACGTATTGCCGTAGGGAGCGGACCCATGTGTCCGCCCGCCTGTCGAGGTTCGATTCTGTATCACGCCGCAGAAGGAACCAGATGAAATGGGAGCCCGGATAAAACCTTCGAACATAACCACATGTTCCACCCGTACCCTGCGGGCGGACACACGGGTCCCGCCCCTACGACTGGTGATTACGAATGATAAACGGTCGGCAGAATCGTTCATAAAGCACGAATACAACGAGCAGGTATGCATCAAACAAAACATCGATTTCACAGGAAGTTTACCGATGCCGTGTGCTACTGTTCGGCTTGTCCCAATACTGTTCGGCTCACCGTTTGCGGTTGCTCTTAAATTATAGATTCAATTG
>NZ_CALFPF010000037.1 GCF_937919775.1 uncultured Gimesia sp. | reverse complement strand
GTGCTGGAACGACGTTTCCCCGAATTAAATGACCGCCTGGCCACAGCGATTGAGCTGCACGAAACCCAAGAACCGCAAAACGCTTTGACGCGGGCCATGCTGGATCGAACCGTGAATGAAGTTGCGGAAGGCAGCCGCCAGCTCCCGCTGGAAGATGTCTTTGATCAGCGTCCTTTAAAGCGCGCTTTTCTCTGGGCATTTATACTGCTCTTTTCGATTCTTGCCCTGGCGGTCATCAATCAACCCGCGATGGCACGCTGGGCCAAAGGTTATCTGGAACTGCGCAGCGATTACTGGAACAGGGAAACCGGTCTGGTCGTGAAAGTTATTGCCCAGCCCGGAGACCGGATCAAAGAGTTTCAGAACCAGACTTATAAACACGGTCTGGGAAATGATCTGACGCTGCTGGTCGAAACGGTTGACGGCAAAAAAGTCCCCGAACGGGTGCAGTTGACTTACCGCATGCAGAATGGGCGTGGCGGTGGACGAACTGTGATGTCGCGTTTAGGCGAAGGACGATTCAAACATACGATTACCGATTTGCTGGATGGGATTCAGGTCTGGGTCTCCGGAAACGATTTTACGAATCCCGAACCATATCTGATCGAAATCGTGGAAACTCCCGTGCTGGATCAGATTCAACTGGAATGTTTTTACCCCGAATATACGGGACTGAATCAAATCGATCCGGCAACCGGCCAGCCACAGGCGGACTTACAGACCGTGCAGGGAACGCAAATCTCTTTGCCTCTTAACACAAAATTTGAAATGGTTTCGACCGCCAATAAACCGATCACCCGTTTTTCTTTCGAAACCGATCGACTCAAAATCCAACTGGAGCAGCCCCCCCAAGATTCAACAACGCCCGCCAGCAACTTCCTGGCGTGGAAGAATCCACAGGGAGAAATTGTAAAGCAGCTGGACTTCCCTCCGGGAGACCTCGCTCAGATGCGCAGCTCTGACGGCCGTACATTCCGGATTCCCTTCGCTCTGGTCAATGAAAAACAGGAAAACCCGGCGTTGAACGCCAGCACGGTTCCCCAGCATATTCCCTTGATCGCCGACCAGCCGATTCGCATCTATTTAGAAGATGCAGACGGTTTACTGGTAACGGAACCGATTCGCTTGAGCATCAATGGCATCATCGACCAGCCCCCCAAAATAGACACCCGTCTCACGGGAATTGGCAAGGCGATTACCCGCAAAGCCATGATACCCGTCGAAGGCATCATCACTGACGAATACGGCATTCAGGCGGCCCGTTTTGATTTTGTGGTCGACCAGGAAACGAAATTCAGACCACGTCCTTTCCGTAACAAGCCCTCACGGAACCCGAAAGAGTTTGCGCTGCAAAGAAGCGAAAATGAACAATGGGAGCGTTTTGAAGTGCTGCCGCTCGACCTGAAAGTCGGTCAGAAAATCAGTCTCACCGTGCAGGCGGAAGATGCAGATAATCTCAGTGGCCCTCATCAGGTGCACGGGGAAACATATCACTTCGAAATCGTGACGGACGAAGAACTGCTTTCAATTCTGTATTCCAAGGAACTGAATCTGCGCAAACGCTTTGAGCAGATCTATAAAGAAGTCACACAGACGCGCGACGACCTCGCACAACGCATTCAACAATTGCAGCAGGCAAAAACGATCAGGGAAAAACAACAGCAGGGAGCAGCAGATGCGAAATCGGCTGAGATGCTGTCCGAAATCCAGAACGCGGTTGCCGTCTCGGCTGATCGATCACTTTATGGGACGCGAAAGAATGCGACCGAAACAGCATCGATTGTCGAATCATTTCATGATATTCGAGACGAGCTCGTCAACAACGGTGTAGCCACGGCACAAATCCTGGGGCGGATTGATGACAAAATTCTGAAGCCCCTCACCATGATCCATGAACAGGATTTTCCAGGCGTGGATCAACGACTGGGGCTTGTGCGATTCGCCATCGAAAAAAACAACGATCCTTTACCGGAAATTCAGAGCAGCATTGAACTTTTAGACGTCATGCTGGTCCGTATGAAAAGTGTCCTCAATGAAATGCAGGATTTATTAGAGTTTCACGAAGCCATTGAAATGCTCAAAACTCTCATTGAACGAGAGAAAGAACTCAGCGAAGACACAAAAAAGTTTCGCAAAAACAAGCTTCTGGATCGTCTCAAAGGGCTGGGACTGGAGTAAACGGTCAAAATCAGACAATAAATGAGGAAGATCTGAGGTTTTTCTCTGAACACCTAACAAAAACTGAACATAAAAACACGCTTCGATCATAGTCAATCACTTGATATAATATTAACAGTCCTTAATCTACGCGCTCACCTGGATCGAGGGACACCAATCTTTCAATTACCCTCCCTTTTCGGTTCTGAGATCACACGGGAAACTTTGGCAGGAGAACCATGCATGTTGAATCGCCCTCGGATTGCCTCTCTGCTGTTGTTTGTATTGATCGGCGGTCTGCTCTGTCAAAATTTCAGCAGTGCTCAGGAAAAAGAGCCGCAGCCCAGTGCCATTAAAACCGAAAGCCAGGATCGCAACCTCTCCGACAAACAGGAAGCGATTTCGCAGCAGTTCAAGCGATTCGAAGCGACGCTCCACGATCTGGGCGAATATATGAAAAAAACAGATCCTGCACGAGCGGATCTTCTGTTTCGCGCCTTCGGCCAGAGCAAACAAAACCAGATGACTCTGGAAATGCAGCAGGTTTTACAAATGCTGCAAAAAGGACAGTTGGGCGAAGCAGTGGAACGACAGGAAGTTCTGGTCAAAAACATGCAGGCTTTACTGTCGCTGCTGCAGAGTGAAGACAGAATGAGCGAAGTGGAAAAAGAGAAGCAACGTATTCAGGATCTTCTCAAAGACGTCAATCGACTGATCGGTCAGGAGCGTGACGTGAGAGCGGCCACGGAACGGGGCGGCAATCCTGCTGACATGAAAGAAAAACAAAAACAGACCGCAGACAACGCGAAAAAGCTGATTGATAAAATTGACCAGCAGGATTCAGAAAAAAGCGATTCGAAAAAACCGGATAGCGATTCTGAAACCGATCCAAAGGACAAACAGGAAAAACCGAAAGCTGACGGGGAACAGCAGGATAAAAAGTCAAAGGACGGCAAACCCGAGTCGAAATCGGATTCCGATTCCCAAAAATCAAAAGATTCGGAGTCAAAAGGGAAAGCGCCTCAGGAGGGCAAGTCGGACCCGAATCAAAAAGGTTCCCCCGAGCAAAAACAATCTCCACAGGGAGAGCAATCTCAACAACAGCAGCAGCAGTCTCAACAACAGAAGGGCCAGCCAGGTGAACCCCAACAGGGTGAAAACCAGCAATCCGAGAAACAGGAACAGCAGACCCCCGGACGGGAACAAATAGAACAAGCTCGTCAGGAGATGGAAAAGGCGATTGAAGAGCTGGAGAAAAAACAAAAAGAGGCAGCCTCAAAACATCAGGATGACGCCATCCAGAAACTGGCAGAAGCAAAAGAAAAACTGGAGGAAATGCTGCGTCAGCTCCGCGAAGAAGAACGCGAACTGATGCTGGCAGCGATGGAAGCCCGGCTGCAGAAGATTCTGGCACAGCAGAAGCGCGTTTATGCCGGTACGCTTTCTGTGGGACAGGTTCCGGAGAAAGAGCGGACCAGTCGTCATACCGCACGCGCCGTCCAACTGTCGCGCGAAGAAGCGTTGATCGGCCTGGAAGTCGATAAAGCATTATTGCTGCTGACAGATGAAGGATCATCGGTCGCCTTCAGCGAAGCATTATCTGAAGTCAGGGAAGATGTCCAGACCGCCGCTTATCGTCTAAATCGAACACAGGTCGGGGAACTGACTCAGGAAATTGAAAAAGATATTATCAGTTCGCTGGAAGAAATGATTGAGGCCCTGCAGAAGGAAATGGAAAAGTCGGAAGAAGAAAAGCAAAAACAGCAGCAACAACAGCAACAGGCCTCTCCGGAGGAGCAATCGCTGGTCGACATGTTAGCGGAAATCAGAATGCTGCGTTCATTGCAGTTACGTGTCAATAATCGCACCCGCCGGATTGAAAAAATGGCTTTGGATAAAAGTGCCAATCAGGCAGATATTTTTGAGCAACTGCAGCAATTGTCTGAC
This sequence comes from uncultured Gimesia sp., assembly GCF_937919775.1. Taxonomy (GTDB): domain Bacteria; phylum Planctomycetota; class Planctomycetia; order Planctomycetales; family Planctomycetaceae; genus Gimesia. The sequence continues at coordinate 19,877 of NZ_CALFPF010000037.1, read as the reverse complement.
CGGCAGACTCGAATTCAAAATGCCACTTATATTCTGGCGACAGGTAAGAATAAATAATCTCTTCCGTTTCAAGAATCAATTGAAAGTCAAAGACTGACATGATGCATCGGTTCCACTTGATCCAGAAAAAACAGTCGTTCGAACACCGACTTCAGCGAATCGCAATGATTATTTTCGTTTGCGCGCTGCCCGCATCTGTTTTCGGACAGACGCCAATCCCTGTCCCGATCCCTCTCAAAAAAGAGCCCGTGGCAGAAAAAACGCAACTGTATGCAGCACCGTCCGCGCCTGAACTCATACTGCAGTTGCAAAGCTGGATTGCCGATCAAAAAGTAAAAGATCCAAGCCAGCTGAAAAATGTCACCAGTCTGCTGGTAAAATTAGAACCATCCCTCTCTGCTGAAGAGAAACTGGACCTCGCACTGCAAGTCTTTGCTGAAGTAAATCCGGAAGCAAAACAGTTGGTGCAGACATACCTGCTTTCCGACAAACTCCCTCAGCTTTCCAGCCACCCTTTATTAGTCAACGGTCAGGCAGAGACGTTTTACGTGTCGAACATCCGGTATTACGCCGCCAGGAATTTGACACAATTCCGGATGATTGATCCCGCACTGGAACTCTTCAATTCCATCAATCCCACAACGTTAATCGATCCCGCCGGATACCTGTTCTACAAAGCGGTCTGCGAGCATTATTTGTTACAGAAAGAAGCCTGTGGAAAAACACTGGAACAACTGCTCAACAACACACAACAGGTGCCGGAACGATACACTCAGGTCGCGGTCCTGATGCAGGCAGATCTGGCAGAACTCAAAGAGGAAAGTCTGGATGAAATCTCGCGAAAAATGAGCGACGTCGAACGCAGACTAGAACTGGGCAATTCCGGAAAACAAGTCCAGGAGGTTGAAGACGAAATTATTGCCTCACTGGACAAACTGATTAAGAAAATGGAAGACCAGTCCAAAAGCAGTTCCTCTTCAGGAGCAGGCGCTGGCAAGTCAGATTCACCCGATTCGGGATCCAGTGAAAGTCGTGTGAAAGGTCAGACGGCGCCCGGAGAAGTTGATAAGAATAAATTATCCGACAACGGAGGCTGGGGACAGTTGCCCCCGAAAAAACAGGCTTCCGCCAAGAATATTATCAATCGTAATTTCCCCTCACATTATCGCAAGGCCATTGAAAAGTATTTCAAGAAGCTGGCAACCCAAACAGCAAATACCAGTAAATAACATATCGCCGGCAAAAGATTTCCGGTTCTATCTCGTTGAGTTTTCGGAGAGTTTTTCATGCATTCCCTGTTTTGTATTTCCCTGACCATGCTGCTGGCCGTTTCACCTGAAGTCGAAGTGACTTCATTAAACGGAACGTCAGTCTCGGGCAATCTGCAGTCATTCAACAAAACCGTCATCAAGCTGAAGCAGGGGCAAACTTCCCAGGACTATCCACTCTCAGAGATCCTGAATGTTCGCTTTCCGAAAAACCGTTTCCAACGCAATTTACAGACACCATTTACCGTCAGATTCACGGATGGATCCAGCTTTCCGATTCAGTCGCTGCAAAGTAACGAACGTCAGATTAAAGTCAGCGGAGACCTGACAGGCTCCCTGATTATACCGGCAAAAAATGTCGCATCGGTCCGCTTTGGAACGTTGAGTTCCAACATCAGTGAAGCCTGGGAAAAGCTGCTGAATAGCAATCACAGCAAAGATCTGCTCGTCGTGCAGAAAGAGAATGTACTCGATTATATCGACGGCGTTGTCGGAGCTGTTACCGATGATAAGATTCAGTTCTTCACCGGGGATGATGAAGTCTCCGTCAATCGGGAACGCGTGTTCGGAATTATTTACTTTCGCGAGCCTGAATCAGAGACGCCCCCTTTCTGTTCAATCCGACTCACCAATGATGGTGTCATTCATGCGTCAGCCATCACATTTTCCGGCACGGAATTCGAAGCGACTTTGCAAAGCGGCGCACAGACCAGATTTGCCCCCGAAGTCATTGCCAATCTGGATTTCAGCCAGGGAAAGGTACGCTACCTCTCAGATCTGGAACCGCGCAATATTGAATACACGCCCTTTTTTGATACCGTCTGGAAGTACCGTAAAGACAAACATCGTGACGGAGGACCGCTGCGACTGGCTGGGAAAGAATATTCACGCGGGCTTTACATTCATTCCAAGACGCTTCTGCAGTATCGCATTAAAAATGAATATCGGAATTTTCGCGCCATCATGGGAATTGACGACTCTGTTCCCGGCATTGGATTCGTCTACGTAGAAATCAAAGGTAATGGTCAGACACTTTATTCCGGAAATGTTCGGAGTTCCGATCCCCCTGTGGAATTAAATCTGGATGTGCGCGGCGTGCGCGATCTCGATATTTTAGTCGATTTTGGTGACAATCTGGAAATCTGTGATCACCTCGATCTCTGTGAGGCACGTTTAATTAAATAGTCTGTATCGGGTCAACGGGCCGCTCAAACACTCTTGTGAACGAATCGCAGCCTGGCTTTCCCATAGTGAATTTTAAAGGTAATCAGATGCAGAAAGTTTTTTTCTGTGCCCCGTTATTAACCATCCTGCTCATCAGCCTGATACTGCCTGCGTTTGCACAGGCAGCAACAGTTGATCCGGCAGTTCTGGCAGCACAAAAACAGCGTATCGATGTCATCAAAGCCGTCTCCCCATCTGTCGTTGCCATCTTTGGTGGAGCGGGCGAAGGAGGTGGCTCAGGTGTGCTCGTCACGTCGGATGGATATGCCTTAACCAACTTCCATGTCGTCGCTGGAGCAGGCAACTTCATGAAATGCGGCCTCAACGACGGCAAACTCTACGATGCCGTCATTGTCAGCATTGACCCTACCGGCGATGTGGCACTGATTAAATTACTCGGACGGACAGATTTTCCCTTCGCCAAACTGGGCAACAGCGACTTGGTCCAGGTGGGTGACTGGGCTTATGCGATGGGCAACCCATTTTTATTAGCCACCGATTTTCAGCCGACGATTACATATGGAATTGTCAGTGGAGTTCACCGCTATCAATATCCCGCAGGAACCTTTCTGGAATACACGGACTGCATTCAGGTAGACTCCTCGATCAATCCGGGAAATTCGGGGGGACCGCTGTTCAATGCGCAAGGAGAACTGATTGGCATCAACGGTCGTGGTTCCTTTGAAAAACGAGGCCGCGTCAACTCCGGAGCGGGATACGCCATTTCGATTAATCAAATCAAACATTTCTGGGATCATTTAAAAAGCGGACGCATTGTCGACCATGCTGCGTTGGGAGCGACCGTCTCGACGGGATCAGATTCCACAATTGATGTGGCAGAAATTCTCGAAGAATCGGACGCTTATCGGAAAGGATTGCGACTGGGTGACGAGATTGTCTCCTTTGCCGGACGCCCGATCCGCAGTGTGAATCAATTCAAAAATATTCTGGGCATCTATCCCGCAGGCTGGACGATTCCTCTTGTGTATCGGCGGGATGAGAAAAAGACGACCATCTATGTGCGTCTGCAGGCCTTACACAGAGCATCAGAATTACAGGAACAGGCCGGGCAAAAAAATATGCACCCGGATCAGGGACCTCAACCGGGCGACGAAAAACCACCACAGATCCCGCATCACCATGCCAAACCCGAAGCCGCTCCCCCGCCAGAGAAATACAAGCACCTCTACATCCCCAAAACCGGGTTCACGAATTATTACTTTAATCAGCAACAACAGGACCGGTTACTGCAGGCTCTGAGTGAATCCGGTAATTTTACGGACCGCAAAGGAACCTGGACACTGACGGGCAAGCAAATTGACGGTGGTGATTTCACACTCACACTGGCCGATAAGGGAATTGGGTTTGAGATCGGCAATGAGATTTTTCTGCAATCTCTGGAGACGGGGATCTTCATGGATGAACCGCCGGGGACCGGTGGATTCCTGGCGGCGTTACATCACTTCCGGTTACTGCTTTCCGGACAATCAGAGCGTTTTACAGATTTCTATTACCTGGGAAGCGAACTTCTGGATGGAAAAAACGAACCGGTCGACGTTCTGGTAGCGACTCAGACAGGGACGATTTCGCGCTGGTACTTCAATAAATCAGACCTTTCTCTGCGGGGTTTTGATTTTTATCTCACAGAGAATTCCGAAGTCTGCTCGGTCCGGTTTGAACAATTCCAAACACTCAACGGTCAGAAGTTTCCCGGTGAATTAGACATCCTTTATGGAAATCGGTCCGTGATGAAATTAAAAATTGAACGGGTGAAGCTGGAAACATCAGAAAACACAAAAAAATAGCATCCGATTGTGATGAAGGTTGATTCTCCGTGATTCAAATTAATAAAGTAAAACATGTTTTCGTCTGTTTGTGCCTGCTCGGTTCTATCCTGGCAGTTCCGCGTGTGACGCAGGCCTCTTCACAGTCCACAATCAAATACGCCTTGCCGCGCCTGGTCAAGATCTTTGGGGCAGGCGGTGTGAAGAATCTTTATGGTTACAGTACCGGTTTCCTGGTCTCCCCCGAAGGGCATATCGCTACGATCTGGAGCCCCGTACTTGATACAGACCGGCTCTCCGTGGTATTGCATGACGGACGAAAGTTTGAAGCAGAAGTTCTGGGAGCCGAGCCGCATCTGGATCTGGCCATCATCAAATTGAAATCAGAACGGGAATTGAATCTCCCCTATTTTGATTATCACGATAAAGTCATCGCCGGGCCGGGTACACGCATTCTGGGCTTCAGCAACATGTTTCGGGTTGCCACCGGGGATGAGCCGGTGTCTGTGCTGCATGGCGTGATTGAAGCACGCACGGACTTACCACGAAGACGAGGCGCATTCGAACTCTCGTATGCGGGAGACGTTTATGTTGTTGATGCCATCACCAATAATCCGGGTGCCGCCGGGGGAGCCATTTTAACCTACGATGGAAAACTCCTGGGCATGATCGGAAAACAGGTTCGCAATGCCAAAACGAATACCTGGGTCAATTATTCGCTCCCGATTGATGTCTTAAGCAAAAGTATCGAGCAGATTATCACCGGCAAATTTGAATCCAGCGAAGACCAGAAAAAGCCGGATACACAAGCACCAGAACGTTACCGCCCTGTCGATTTCGGGCTGGTCATGGTGCCGGATGTCCTGTATCGAACCCCCGCATTTATCGACAGCGTCCTTCCCGATTCACTGGTCGCCAAAGCAGGTTTACAGCCGAACGACCTGGTTGTATTCGTAAACGATGAACTCATTAAATCGTGCAAAACGCTGAGCGCGGAACTGGGAAAGCTCGAAGCCGGCGATTTACTGCGTCTGGTGGTTCGACGTGATAACCAATTGATTTCGATCGAACTTCAGGTCCCACCCGAAAAAAAATAACTGTTTTACAATCGAACTATTATGACACACTCTATCACAAAATCATTCATGATGCTGGCATTGATCAGCAGCCTGCATCTGCAAACCTCTGCTGCTCAGGTTCCCGCCGCTGATCTGGAATCGCTGGAAGAACGCGCTTTCAAACAGGCTGCCGCGTTTGTGAATCCGTCGATTGTCAGAATTGAAACCGTCGGCGGGCAGGATCGTGTCGGAAAAATCATTACAGGCACCGGCCCGACTTCGGGAGTGATTGTCAGCCGAGATGGATTAATCATTTCCAGCGCCTTCAATTTTATCGGCAAGCCTTCATCGATCCTGGTCACGTTGCCGGATGGCCGTCGATTCCCGGCACAGGTTGTTGCCAGCGATCACCTGAAGATGCTGACACTGTTAAAAATCGATGCACAAAATCTGCCTGTCCCTTTAGCGCTTCCGGAAAACGAACTTCAGGTGGGCATGTGGTCGATTGCATTGGGACGGACCTTTGATCTGGAACAGCCGAGTATTTCTGTCGGGATCGTCAGCGCTTTAGGAAGAATCTGGGGCAAGGCCATTCAGACGGATGCCAAGGTTTCTCCGATCAATTATGGTGGGCCGCTGGTGGATATCAATGGTCGTCTCATGGGGATTCTGGTCCCGCTCTCTCCTGGAGAAACGGGAGAAACAGCAGGTGTTGAATGGTATGACTCGGGAATCGGGTTTGCGATTCCCATGCAGGATGTGCTGAAAATTATTCCGCGGCTGAATACCGGTAAAGATCTGCATCCCGGCTTATTGGGTATTACATTGAGCGGGAAAGGCGATCTGTCTGACGACATGAAACTGGACCGCGTGCGTTATGGAAGCCCTGCTCAACAGGCAGGCATTAAAGCCGGCGACACAATAACAAAGCTGGACGGCCAGCCGGTGACAATGCACTCTCAAATCAAACAGGTTCTGATGAGCAAGTATGCCGATGAAGCTGTCAGCCTGACCGTGACCCGGGAAGGCTCAAAAGAACCACTGGCAGTTCAAGTCACACTCGTGGAAAAACTGGTTCCGTTTGAATCCGGTTTTCTGGGTATACTCCCGCAACGCGAAGCGAAAGCCGAAGCGGGAGTCGGCGTGCGGTATGTGTTTTCAAAATCGGCGGCTGCGGAAGCAGGTCTGAAACCGAATGACCGGATTTTGGAATTCAATCAGCAAAAAGTCACCGGCTCGGATTCACTGGCATTAATGGTAAACCATTTACGCCCCGGCGAGTCAGCCGAACTCTTGCTCTCACGTGATCAAAAACCATTGAACATGAAAGTGACGTTACAGTCCATTCCCAACACCGTCGAACGAGAGCTGCCAACCCAGGCGATCCCCTCCAGAACCGCTCAGGAAAACGCGCAACAGAAAATCAAGGTGGGGCACTTCAAAGATCAGCTACCCGGCGATCAGCAGAAATTCTGGGCATATGTTCCTGAAAATTATGATCCCAACTATCAGTATGGTTTGATGGTCTGGATTCACCCTCCGGGTAATACCATGGAGTCAACAATTTTCAAGGAATGGAAAACCATTTGTGAACAGCGTGGAATTCTCATTGTGGGACCTGCCGCACAAGATGTCATTCGCTGGAATCAGGATGAATCTGAGTTCGTCAAAGAAGTGGTTGAGACAATCAAAAGCCGCTACGCGATTGATGCAAAACGGATCTTTCTGGCCAGTCACGCCGATGGAAGTGAGTTTGCATTCCATCTGGCGTTTAAATATCGGGAACTCTTTCGAGGAGTGGCTGTCTCAGACTCATCGATTAAAGACAGACCGCCTGAAACCGACCCCGATTATCCGCTCAGTCTGTACTTTGTTCTGAATGCCAAAAACCCTTTAAGCCAATTGCTGCAGCCTCAGATCGAAGCCATTCGAATAATGAATTACCCGACCGTCTTCGAACTGATTAAGAACGACAATCAAGCCGGGGCCTATCTTGAGAAGCCGCAGTTGGAAGAAATCGGGCGCTGGGCGGACAGTCTGGATCGAATATAGCGCTCGAGCGGTTTAACTGTCACATTGCCAGAATCATTCAGGCCAATCGTAGGTCATAGAACGCTACGCTTTCATTGAGCGCGATCCAGAACCGTTACTCTTTCACGCTCTGATTTGCCGGGAAATTTGTCACTGACGTATTTGAACTGAGGGAAATGGTTTGATTGGTTCTTAACGCCACCAGGGCGGAAACGCAGATGATCACGACCCCGATGTATTGAGGCGACAAAAACAGAATCCAGATCAATCCCAAAACCAATAGTCCAATCGTCGGGTGCATACTCAGCCAGTCAGCGGACCGGGTTTGAACACATCGGTTTAGAATGGGAAGCAGAATCATCAGGCAGATACAAGCCAAAGCAATATTCAGATACTCACTGGGGATGATCCAGGCAAACAAAGGATGCTGCTCAGGATCTGCGTTCTCCGAACTGGAATAATAACGCACTTTCTGAATCGGCACCGGCCCCAGTTTCTGCTGAAACTGATTTACGAGTAATTGCGCCTGCTGGTCGGTGCTGGTATCCGGTTTTACATATTTTTTTAATTCGAAAACACGTTCTTTCAACGTCTCGAATCGATTCAGCTTTTCACTGATTCCCTGCCGATCATTCCCGGGATCAGAGAGGATCGATTCAAGTTGGCTAAACTCCTGCTCTACTGTATCCCACGTCGATTGAGGCACGTTGGTCTTTGCCCCCAGCTCCAGCTGAATATCTGCAATTTTGAGTTGTGCTTCCAGTCTGTCTGCCAGATACATAAAAGGGGTCACGTCTTTTGAGAGAAATGTCCGATTTCTGTCAGACGCAATAATTTTAACCAGATTTCTATCAAACACAAAATTAGACGGCCTTGGTGTTTGCAGACGGGCTTTCTCCAGAAAATATTGATGATCTACCTGATAAGATTCCCAATACAAAGTGACATCCATCAATCCGGGACCACCGTTTAAGGGAATCGTGATTGTTCCCTTGTCCTGTTTGACTGTCGCATCATTTTCACCATCAACCAGAACCGCCATCAACTTGGTCTTTTCAGGCCATTCCAGTTTCAATTCACGGCTGGTTTGATTGAACAGCTTGATGTGAGTTAAACCATTAATCGTCCCTTGATCGCCCAAAATGATTTCTGATTCCATAAAAGGGATCCGTTCATCGCTTAACTCACCGGTAGCAGGCGATGCAGTTTTCAACATCCAGGGCAGCAGTGCAGAAGTAAATAAGCGATCGCAGTCTAAATGAGAAGCCGCGTTGCATCTGGTCTGTATCCAACTCGGAACATTTTCCGGCAGAACCGTTTGCCGTTGATTATGATCAGTTAATCGAAAATCCTGATTTGCAGACAGCAGGAGATAATTATTTTGTGTTTTTGAATTCTCCAGAGTAACCGGAATCACAATTAATTCATCGACGGGTTTGGCAAGCGTGGCTCGAACGGTAACCGTGTTTTCCCTGGTTCCGGATGTATCCAAACTCGGTTGCAATTCTACCCTCTGCAAACCATCGGGCATTTTATCCAGTATTTCGTAAGGCATACCATCGATGGCATATTCGCCAGCATACTCGGCCGGAATCAGTAGCAACAGTTTTTTCATATCGGGAGCAGGTAATGAAAATCGCAACGATTGCGTCACCTCAAGTCGATTATCTTCTAACTCATCTACAATCGTCAGCGAATCGACCGAGATCATTGAATTCAACGGCTTGACTAAAAGTGTGATTGGCTGATTCGCGGAATCTGTCGCCTGAAAACGCCCGACGAATGAAAAATGATCTGTGGCTGGTACAGTCTGGGCCGCACTGTCTTGAATTCGACGAAAATGAGGGGAAGTCAACTGCACATCAATTTGAGGTTTCTTGAATAAAGTCAAAAGCGAGTCTTCAATCAGAGTGCCTTCAATCTGGATACTCGGAATCTCAAGGCTCCCATACTTTCGCACCGGAAACCACCCCTTGAGCGTCAGGTCCTGCAAACCTGATGTCTTATTTTTTAAGAACAACGTAATTTTATTACCAATTCGATGCCAATGTGCGAGCCTTTCGACATCTTCCTCTTTGACCGAGAGTGATTCTATATTGAGACCATCCGGAACAATGATTGTGTGTCGAAATGCGGGCGCCTGACTGATTCGTAATTCTGCGGCAAACGTCCAGTCAATATTCTTCTGGTTCACAACAACGGTCTGATTGATTCGTGCTGTTCGCTCCGGATTTTTTGGTTTGAGAACCAGCGAGATCGGGGCAGGCTGATTCACCTGAAATAATAAAGCGGAAGACTTCAGTATGCTCTCTTCTATTTGCTTGCTGGGAGATTTGGGAGAGATTGATAACACTCCGTCAGGCAGCGTTGTCACCTGTTCAAGCTCAAATTCAGGACCAGTGCGTACCCCTATTTGCTGTGACACAATCTTAATCGTTGACGTTTTAGAATTAATCTTTCCGGAACTAAAATCCATGGGGGGAATGCTAACCGCCGTTAAGGGAGAATTCGCCGGTAACTCGAAGACAGCATTGATCACGAATTCCCCTGACATTGACTCCGATAACTCGAGCAGCAAATCTTCATAGGGCCCACCTTCCACCGGATTCAGAGCCGGAATCACGGTCATCCCCGCAGACTTCACGCTGCGTAAGATAGTCCCTGCCGGAATTTTCCATAACAGATAATCGACCTTACCATTCAGTACATTGTATTTCACCTGAACGTCCATCCGGACCAGAGAGGGCGAAACCTCTGCATTCGTGAGAATCGACGCTTCCAGATTCAAGGGGCTGTCTTCAGAATCCTGACTGGTCAGCCATTTGACTTTCAGTAGGGAATTTTCTTTCAGGTAAGTAGAAAACTCTTTTTTCCCTGCCAAATGATATTTGGACACACCGGCAGTATCCGTGAGTTCGACAAGGTGTATTGCATCCTTGAACTGAAGCGTAATCTGATTTTTCGAAATGCCTGGAATCCCTAGTTCAAACTGACCGCTGGTGGCGCTGAATTTCACAGCGGGATGCAAGACCAGTTCAATCTGATGATCCCGGAATGAATAAGGGAATACCGGTTTTTGTGCCTCGATGGGCTCCGTGCCCTGCGGAGAAGCTTCCGACGTTTGAATTCTTGCATTTTCAACTTTTACCAGAATGCTTTGCTTATCTGCACCTAACAGAACTGGAATTACCTTCCCATCAACCTTGCAGGAATCGGGGCCGCTTAAATTTCCACCGTTGATGGGTAGCTGGATCATGGCAGATGATTGCTCTACCGGAATTTTTACCTGAAAAATGGCCTTTACCGTTAACAGCTGATTGTCGCGAATATCGCCTTCATAGAAAGCAGAGGTAAGCAGGTATTCAGGCTGCTGATTCTCAGACACAAACCTCTCCAGCTCCTGAAGTAAATCAGGGGAGAGATAGGCAATCGATTCCGATGTTGAATCTGATTTCTCTGGTAAGAGGACTAATTCTGTTCTGGTTCCTGTTGTCTGATTCTCGACAGGTGCAATGGCTGTTGGCGGTACATTCTGTGCATACCCGGACGCTGAAATGCCAAGCATCGCAATCAGCAGGTACCGGGTTGCCGAATACATTGAAGACACGGGGTGCTGGTAGGCTTTTGTACTTTGGTCCTCAATTTGTGTTTTCGTTTCCTGCCAAAGTAATCGGCGGGGAATTAACATGGCGATCAAGATGCCCGTAAAACAACTGCCTGCGATTTGTGCTAACGCCAAAGGGAAGACCCAGGAAAACATCAGCGAGACCAAAGCAATCATCATACAGAGCTTGTTTCGAATACCGATACGCAGCATTCTCAGTAGTAATCCTGTGACAATCGTAGCCAGAAAAACCATCCAGGAGATAATATTTGTTTTCGCTGAATTGGAAGTTTCCAGAGTTCCAAATTTTACTGGAAATAAATTAACGGCACTCCACTTTGTTTCTTTGTTTTCAATTTCTCCCTGCGTTTTCCCCAGAATTCCAAAAAATCGTCGGGACAGTGATTCTGCCGGTAAAGCTTCCTGCAGGATCATCGCTTCAGGCCCCCTGATCAGTCTGATGCCTTCCGGAAGCGCGAAATTCCAGTCTGTTTGCAGGACACGTTGATTGATTTGAGGAAAAGGGATCTGTCGTGTCACTAATAGCCTGTCTGGAAGTGACGGCGTCTGATACTGAATAGTGATCTGATAGGAATCCAACTGGTCAAACAGCGGCACTAGAAATTGACCATCGGCTTCGATGGGATTAATTCGCCGTTCATCTACTGTTGTTGAAATCAGTTTCACTTCGGACGGAAAACGAAAGATAAATTTATCATCAAAAGTATTCGACAGGTCGAGCACAATCGTCGCCTGATGCACATCAGGTTCTCCGGTACCGTGGCCAAATCTGGTATCGACAACAATTGTTGCTGTACCTTGATCTAAACTGTTATCAGGCGTTTCTGACGAGCGCGCAATAGTTAATACCCCCCGAGGTTGTTCGTATTCCCATTCATAATTTCTCTGATTTCGCTGTAAGGCTGGACTGTTTTTCGAGCCTGGAGTCGTGAACAGGCCTTCTGTTTTGATGCGTAAATTCAACTCGTCTGAATTCAGAATACGAATCACACCTTTAAAGGGCTTTGCCTGAGGGACGTAGACTAACGCAGCTCTCGCATTTTTCAGGAAGGGTCGACGACGTTCCCCCTGCAGTTCTATCTCTTTAAAAACAGGGGCTGAAAACGTCAGCTCCCAGACTTCACCCGAATGGGGAAGCTGCCACTTTTGATGTTCTGAAACGGGGAGCTTGCGACTCTTGAGTTTCGACTGTAACCCGCTGCCTGACGGGAGTGACCATTCTACAGATTCACCTGCTTCTGACAGATAAATCAGCACACGTTGAATTCCTCCGGAGGCAGGCACGCAGTTCAGAATAAAGTTTTCCTGAATGACATCGTTATTTAGCGCTATGAAAGTGCTGGCAACAACCTGAAGTGCCCGATCCACATTAGACAGATCCAGGTTCCCCCACCTTGAACCGGAATAGGGAGAAAGATGAAAAAACCGGGACGTGCCCGAATTGGTCATTGGTAATTTCCAGTTTTTCGGCAAATCACTGGCTGCCAATTCTTCTACTTCCTTGCCCGGATCAAAGAGCAAGACCGCTTCGGATGTCGCAGATAATTCCAAAATCCGGTCTACGTTATAACATCCCAATGGGGTGACACCGTACAGATCAACGACCCGACTCGGAACAGGAATGAGCCGCCGGGCTTGTATCTCAAGCGCATAGGGAGCATCGGGTGACACAGCAGTCGGAAGCCGAATGCTTAATTTTTGCTGTTTACCACTCTGTTCAACATCCCACACCAGATCGCCGAGACTGTTCTCGGCGAGACTGCTGACCTGAGTGATTTCCCAGCCGGCAGGAATCATTGACTCAAGACGATAGGTAGAGCCAGCTGCTGAAGCCCAGTGAATCCACGATTTCAATTTCCAGACTTTATCTTGCACTCGAATCAGGCTGTGAACTCTGGCAGAGAGATTCAGATCCGGTAAGGCCAGTCGATACACTAAGCGTGCATCAGGCGCGTACTGTTTGAAATCATATGATTCCCCCTGATCTTCCTGAATGAGTACCCCCGTTTGACGCAAATCGGTGACTTTGATTTCGTGCGTTTCCAACGGAGCGGAAATATCAAGGTGAACCGTTCCCCCCAGAAAGTGGGCCTGCGTCAATTTGAGCCGGGGGATCAAAACATCCCCTTCTAAGGAGGGTGAGGCCAATGCGCGTACAGACAGGGGACGACTGATGCCGATAAGTGGGTCAATCAAATCGACCGTAATCAGGTTCCTGTCTTTCTGTTTTTTGATATCAAATGGTAAAGAGAGATCGTTTCCCAGAGTAACAGAATAAATTTCATATTCAGCGGGAGCTTCAAATTCCAGCTTTCTGACAGGTTGATTCAGAACTTCAATCTGGAAGTCTTCCCGCAGCCGTAATCCATCTTCCCGGATACCGACTTGTGCAAATTGATGATAAAGAATCTGCGTTGGCGTATCCTTCAGTTTCTCATTTTGGTGAATGACCGCTTGAAACTGGGATTGCCCCCCGAGTTCAATCTGCCACAGATCAAAGTTTTGAACATCCGATTTCATTGGTCCCGAGACGTAACCGACAGACGTTGTCAGAATCATTCCCTGAGGAACCTTAAGTTGCACGCGAGAAACAACAGTTTCCGGCAACTGGAAAGAAAATTCCGTTCGATGAGGCAGTTGTCTGCCTTTCAAACTCCACTGACCGGTTAAGGGCTCACCAAAATGATCGACGAGCAGCAGCGTTTGCTGATCGGGTGCCAGCCCCCAGACGGCATCCTGGTTGCCCCACTTCAATTCATGAATCGCCAGATCCAATTTCGAGAGATCAATAAATCCCGGTTCATTTCTGGAACAATGCAAAACATACTTCAGACGGCCATCGATCAGATGATCGCCAGACAATGTGGCTTCATAGGTTGCTTCCTGAATCCAGGAGTTCGGCGGCGTGTTTTTTTTTAACAAAGCCGCCTTTTTGAGTGAGTCATATTTTTTTAACGGGACAGGATACCAGTTTCCCTGAGGCCACTGCGAAGTATCATTTCCAGAAACGGTAACTTCTTTGATCCGCAGTCCGGGTGAAAGATCGAATCCAGTATTATCAGCGGCCCAGGACAAATCGGGCTGCCACAGCCATGAAACTCCGACAAGAAAGAGGCAGGCTGCTTTGATCGCAAAGCTCTGTTTCCACTCGATTCCCGAGACCACACTCATCGCTTTGCCCCGGCTTCTGATGAGGAAACAGGTTTATCAACCAATTCAGAACCAGGTCTGACGGCCGTAATATCTTCCGGATCAACTTCCGAAGGCTGAATGCGTTCTGAATATGTGGGCGGGGGAATGAAATCGCTGGGCGCGGATAACGTCAACAGTTTTGATTCTCTGTGTTTTCTCGAAGAGCCATTAATCAGTGCCGCGACAATCGCCAACAGTAAACCAAAAACGGCAGGCTGTAACAGAACTTCCACGGGAGCAGCATACCACAGTGCAACGGCAGAAACCGCGGTCATCATCGTCAATAACACCAGGGCACTTCTGAGTGGCGAAATGCTCATTAGAATAAAACCAAGTAACAGCGACGTACCGGCGCCGATGAAGACGATCATGGAACGGGATAAAGCGCGAAACTCCAAAGACGTAGCCGGACCAAGCCGATAAAACTGATAATCGTTTACGCCCATGAAGTCATTTTGTTTCGGAGGGGCATTTTTTAAGGTGACAGGAATTTCATCCTGACCTGAAAACTGGCGAGACCAGAACACTCCCTGATTTTCCCAGCGAAACTGGGCCGTGTATCCGGGGGGAATCGTGAAAAGATGTTCGTTATTGGGTAGACTGATTTTCCACATGGTCTTTTCCACCCACAGATTGTCCGAGAATTCGGCGGCCACAACCGTCAGTGGACTGAAAAGCGAATCGCGCTGATGTTTTGTGGAGCCATAATCAATCGTGAGAATATTAGATGAATTTTCTTTTCCTTTGATCACAGGCAGACTGAGTTGATATTCATGGGCACTGCCTGGTACCGGACTGAATGCAGTGAGTTGATCGTTCCACCAGATCTGATCAATCTTGATGCCGGCGTTTTCGGGCATCCGAAAAGAAAGCGTTCGTGGAGAAACAGGAAACTGATATTGCGCCCGCGCCTGATAGGAACCTGCTGAATCGATACTGCAATGAATCCATGCCTGACCGATGGCATAGGAAAATAACGCTCCGGATTCACTTTTCTTCAACTTGAGATTGATATCGGCCTTGGGGTCGACTGCCCGCCAGAACGCGTTATTGTTCATGGCCAACTGTTGTTGCCAGGCGGCATCCAGACTTTCCACTTCCAGATCCTGCGAATTCTCACCATCCTTGATGGATAGTTCAAACTGGCTTTCCGAATAGGCAACATCGCCGGAACGTATCAGTGGCACATTTAACTCGGTTGGCGAACTCTGAGGTAATAAATAAACGGCTGTAATTTTCACCGGTCCCAGTTTTTTGCTCCGCAATGAAAGCCGGGCATTTTGAATAGGGTCGGTTTCGTCGGAAATCCACGTCGGCACCAGCGGGTTCTGTTCTTCATCCAGATAAAAGTTGACGCGATTTTTCAACGACAACGGCACGAGTAAGCGCACTTCGGAAAGAGGCTCATATTCGATCTGATACTGAATCTCCTGCTCGACACGCACTTCGGAACCGTCGAGTTCCAGTTGTGCTGCACTGGTGGCGGTGATCTCCTGGCTGTGAATCGAAACCACTGCAGAGAACTCATTGATGCCCGGCTGAATCTGGAACTCACTCTTACGCAGCAGCTTGACTTCCGCCGGCAAGGCAAACTTCTCCATTTGTACTAATGGAGAAGAGAGAACCTGCGTCTTGGGAGAGGGAGTAAGATCGGTCACAACGTTGACGTCATTGGCAACGACAAGTGCTGTGGCAGCCAGACTGGGTGCTTTGATCTCGGGAAGCGTAAAATTGAATGGTTCCTGGTCGGCAATCACGGGACGCCGGGCGCGGAACGTGATTTCGAACGCCCCCTTGGACCGCTTCAACAAATTAATGGTAATTTTTCCCGGCTGAGCCGGATCAATCTGAATGGCTTCCGTCAGCGATGGCTCCTGCATCAATTCCAGTTCCCAGCCTTCTTCAGCTCGATGCGGCCAATTTAAAGACACCTTGTCCAGCGCACCCTGAAATACGTCAATTTGAACTCGTGCCTCAAGCTCTGCCCGATTACCAAACATTTGCACCAGATAAAAAGGCTTGGCAGAGAAGTAGGGTTTGACTCTTTCGATATTCAGTGGTAACTGAAACGGCTGTTTCAGAAAGCGATACGAGCTGTCCAGATCTTTCTGGTTGGCTTTGATTTGATAGACAAATCGATTTTGACCTTCTGCGCGAAAGATGCGATACCCGTCAAGCGTCTGAATATCAATCAGGCCCGTTTGTCGCTTGGCACGGCTCACATCAAAGCCGTCGATTAAAAACCGACCGTTCTCTTCAGGAAAATCTGCTTCCAGCGTCCACTGCATTTCGATCGGGCCAACCGTCGGTTCGATCAGAGAGACATCGACCAGATTTTCTTTTGTCACTTTATGGCTTTTATAACCTTCACACTTCACATCGAGTAATCGAAATGAGTCCGGCAGTTTGACTTGTACTGTTTGAAAACTTCCCGTTAAGGCTTTGATCGATTGTGTGGCATTCAGCAAAACAGAGTCTGATGTAAAATCCGTTGTCAGCAATGTCTCAGCCTGTAAAACCGTTTCGACTTTCTTCTCATCCGGAATCGGCTGCCAGGAAAGATCGAGCTGCTCTCCCAACCCGAACATTTCTACCAGACTCTGGTCCTCCGAAATCCCCTTTTTCGAAACAGCAACCCCGCTGGGGACTTCAAGACTGATTTGAGACAATGGGATTTTTAACTGCAGATTACTAACGGCTGTCTGCGGCAATAATAATTGCAGACGCCTGGAAGGTAACTGCTGCTTGAGTGAGACGCTTAAGGTGAGATTGATCTCATGCGTTCCTTTGCCCCGGAACCACCAGAGATAACCTTCCGTTCGGTTGAATCCCCCGGGGCTGGACTCTCCTTGACCGGAATAAGCGGTTTTCAGGAAGATCGATTCATTGAGTTTTAAAGGAACACGGACCCATTTATTTTCTTCATTGATCAACACGACAATCCGCGTTTCAAGGATCGCACGATCCTCTTTGATGGTCCCGGAAAGTGAAACGGAAGAAATCGCATATTCGGGGGAGCGTTCTGGCTGAACGGACTCTTTCTGTTTCAGAAAATCGAGTATCTGATCCAGGCTCAAATTGGGAAGAGGAAGAAACTGACCATCATCCCCTTTGATAAACACTTCCTGTCTGGTCGTATTTTTTTCCTGTCCCGGCTTTGTTTCTTTCGAAACAGAAGGACTCAAGCCCGCTGCAGGTCCGGTTTCCCCCTGACCGGGCGCTTTGAAGAGTTTTGCACCCGAATCCGTTTTCCGCTCGTCCTTCGTGGTATTGTCACTGCCTGCGGACTGCTGTTGCGCAAAGGTGTTCTCAGACGAATATTCCACGCCGAATAACAACAACAGAGGCAGCCCCAGAGAGACCAGAAGTAAACGAATAAGATATGACATAATCGCAGATCGATCCCATTGATACGGGAACAGGTAAACTCTGAACGGCTCAAGCTCTTTGCTCGTCAGGGAGCTCATTCATATTCAGAAACCGACAACTCACGTTCTTGAACTGATCGAAATCAAATCTCTCAGCTTTGAAACGCTTGCCGGATCAATGTTCACATGTATAAAAACAGCATGATGTAAGGTTGCAATTCACTCCCTCTATCATACGTCGTCTTTTGGGCACATTAAAGAAGGAATCTGAAAGCGGACTAAAAAAGCGGGCCTGTTAACAATGATTGCAAATCGGCATGAATATTTGTTCCATTTGTCGCCAAGAGACTCGGCGTTTCAATGGTAAATGAGCTTTCTTCGATGGAAGTCACGATCCCTCCCGATTCTCTGCAGATCAGGACTCCCGCCGCCATATCCCAGGGCTTCAAATTGCTGGACCAGTAGCCGTCAATCCTCCCCGCAGAGACGTAACATAAGTTCAAAGCAGCAGAACCAGTTCGCTGCAGTGTCTGTGCTTCGGGCAGGACCCTTAAAAAACGATCGACGGCGATATCCCGCCCATTCGTTCCCACAGGCAGACTTGCCACCAACATCGCCTGATCAAGAGACAGGATGCGTGAAGTGGTAATCGATTTTCCGTTCAATTTAGCCCCCTGACCGCGAAACGCAGAGAACATTTCATCGCGATTCGGATCGTAGACCACCCCCAACACCAGTTCCCCCTGAAATTCGAGTCCAATCGAGACACAATAATAAGGGAAGCCATGCACGTAATTCGATGTACCATCCAGCGGATCAATCACCCAACGGTAGTCAGATGCTCCTTCCTGACGGGTCAAGCCCTCTTCGCCCAGCATATGGTGATCGGGATATCGCTCGCTGATCAGCTTCACAATCGCTGTTTGAGAAGCATAATCGGCATCGGTTACCAGGTCGGACCTTCCTTTTTCCGAGACGCGAAATTCATCAATCCAGTCCAGCAGGCATTTTGCTCCCAGCCGGGCAGCAGTCTCAGCGGTATCCAGTAATTCAGTGGAATTCAATGTTAAACCTTCCGTGAAACACATTTCAGGTTCTAAGTTCTGAGGACTGCAGTCAGATTCAGAATTACTTTTTGCAAGGGGAGATTCAGAACCAGATAAAATCCCCAAAGATCAGTCTGGTTATTCGGATTATGACAGATAATCAAACAAATCCCATTCTAGGAATCATACCGCGGCTCGTGAACCGTCAGCCTCTGGAATTCACAATTCTTTCGTCTCTTAACGGAAATACGCAATGGTCTCGGGCTTTTGTTTTTCACGTTTCAGACTCTGAACAGCCACAATCGCTTATGTCATTTTGGCCGCACCCACAACCTGCCCCCCCACTCCCGTTTCAGCCTGGCACTTTTCATCCCCATCGACGGTGATTACATCGTAACGGCTTTCACGATTGTGAGTATTCCAATAATTGCAATCGTTCTATCAGTTGTAGTGATTGATGTTGCTTCTTGAAAACAGCGAAACAGGTAAAGCTGTGGATTTTTTTCAGATTGAAAGTGTCCGGTAGGAAACATGAGGTATATTTTCAACACCTCGCATCAGATGCGATATAATTTCACTATGTTCCTTACCTGTCTCTACCGGCAGAAATTCCGTAACCAGATAAACTGATTGAAAAGATAACAAATGGATTTTCCTTTAACACAGCTCTCTCTGTACGTCATGGCAATCAGCGTGGGGATTTTCACAGTCATCGCAGCCATTACGGACTATAAAGCGAGAAAAATCTACAACGTACTGACTGTTCCTTTCTTTGTGTTGGGCATTATTTATCAGGCGGTATTTAATGGCTGGGACGGCTTGATGTATGGCGGACTTGGTTTTCTAGCGGGATTTGGATCATTCTTTCTGATCTGGATCGTAGGCAGTGGTGCAGCCGGAGATGTGAAAATGATGGGAGCCTTATCGATCTGGTTAGGCTTCAAGGCGACACTTGCCGTCATGATTGTCGGCACGCTCTTTGTTCTGATTGGTTCCTTTTTCATTCTTTTCTGGAGTGTTGTGACGAAGGGTGCCAGAAAAACAAAAGAAACATATCTGGCAACGGGTAAGGCCTTGAAAAACAAGAAAAAATATAAACCGGAAACAATGGAACAAAAACAAAAGAGAGGCCTGATGCCTTTTGCACTTCCTGTGGTCCTGGCTACCTGGAGTGTCACCACCTGGATGCTGATTAAATCTGTGGTACTTAATTAGTCAGCATTCACGGTAAACCATCGTAATAAGAAATCGATGAAAGCATTTCTGCTATGAAGTTCAAAC
>NZ_CALFPF010000036.1 GCF_937919775.1 uncultured Gimesia sp. | reverse complement strand
ATGTTTTACGCAAGTCATGAAGTTTCCAGCGAAAAATGTCGACCAGATCTAAAGGATAGGTACGATATTCGCATTTATTGAATCAGAAGCGGTTTCCGAGTGTAGAAACGCTTCTTCCTGCGTAGGAAAGCAGTTTTCTTGCGCACATATCGCAAATTTATTGGGCACGCCTGCCTCTGCCTCACTGTTGGAAAAGTTGGAACATCTATGCCTGAAGCGGAATGGGAGCGTCTTTTAGCGGAATCGCGTCATGAGTCGGGGGCCAACTGGAAACGGTGGGGGCCCTATCTGGCAGAGCGGCAATGGGGCACTGTACGCGAAAGTACCGGTGATGCAGATCCCTGGCTCGATTTCACTCACGAAGAAGCAACCTGGCGCACCTACCGTTGGGGGGAAGATGGTCTGCTGGGGATTTGCGACCGGCAATGTCGGCTCTGTTTCGGCTTGGCATTATGGAACGGTAAGGACCCGATTCTGAAAGAGCGTCTGTTTGGACTCACTGGTCCTGAAGGCAACCACGGCGAAGATGTCAAAGAGGCATACTACTATCTCGATTCCACGCCGTCCCATTCGTATTTGAAAGCGCTCTACAAATACCCGCAGGCTGAATTTCCGTATGCCGAACTACGCGCAGAAAACGCACGGCGGTCTCGAAAAGAGCCCGAGTATGAACTGACCCACACAGGCATCTTTGACGAAAGCCGTTACTTCGACGTACAGATGGAATATGCCAAGGCGGCCGACGAAGACATATTAATCCGAGTTACTATTTTTAACCGCGGGCCGGAAGCTGCGCCGCTGCACTTCCTCCCTTCATGGTGGTATCGCAATACCTGGGGCCCGACACTGGAGCATCCCGGCAAAAAACCGAGCTTGTCCCAAGTGGCTAACGACCAGCTTTTGGCAAAACACGAAACGCTTGGCGACTTTCAACTTTATGCTGATGTCGGTCCAGACGGTGAACTCCCCCAATGGCTTTTTACCGAAAATGAAACCAACACCTGGCGCTTTGACGATCCCAGCAGCAGGCGTCCTTCCTGCAAAGATGCGTTTCATTTAGCGATTGTCGATGGCGTAGAAGGGGTCGTGAATCCACGTCCCGCGGGAACCAAAGCGGCAGCCCATTTTCAGTGCACGATTGCCGCGGGTGAGTCGGTGCAATTTCGTTTGCGGATGTCGGCAATCGACGAACTGCCCGTCCATGCGTTTGGCGCCGGGTTCGATGATGCCATGGAACAGCGGATTGAAGACGCCGATCGCTATGCAAAATCGCTTGTTTCTCCAGGGCTTTCATCAGACGAACAACAAATTCTGCGACAGGCCGATGCCGGGTTGCTCTGGACCAAGCAGTTCTATCACTACGTGATTCCCCGTTCTTTGAAAAATCCGAAGAAAGGAGCAGCGGAATCCGTCCCACCGGCCCCTGGCGCGCCTGGCAGTCGGAACGCCGACTGGGGGCATTTATACAATCGCAATATTATCTCAATGCCCGACAAGTGGGAATATCCCTGGTATGCGGCTTGGGATTCGGCCTTCCATTTGATTCCGTTTGCCAAAATTGATCCCTTTTTCGCAAAGGAACAGGCGATTCTGTTTCTCCGTGAATGGTACATGCATCCCAACGGTCAACTGCCTGCCTACGAGTGGAATTTCAGCGACGTAAACCCGCCGGTTCATGCCTGGGCCTGTTGGCGCGTCTATCAGATGACCGCTTCCAACGGCGATCGCGACCGCATCTTCCTGGAACGAGTGTTTCAGAAACTGCTGCTTAACTTCACCTGGTGGGTTAACCGTAAAGATATCCGCGGCAAGCATGTCTTCAGCGGCGGGTTTCTGGGGCTGGATAATATCGGGATTTTCGATCGTTCGAAGCCATTACCCACCGGCGGGCACCTGGAACAAGCAGATGGAACTGCCTGGATGGCTTTCTTCTGTTCCAGCATGTTGTCGATTGCGTTTGAACTGGCCGATGACAATCCTGCCTATGAGGACATGGCCTCAAAGTTCTTCGAGCATTATGTCTCGATCGCCGAAGCGATGAATTCACTCGACGGTACCGGGCTGTGGGACGAAGAAGATGGCTTCTACTACGATCACCTCCATCTCGATGGACGTAGTATCCCGCTGAAAATTCGTTCGATTGTCGGGCTGATACCGCTGTTTACCGTTGACGTGCTGTTCGATGAGACCATCGATAAGCTGCCCGGTTTTCGCAAACGAATGGAGTGGTTTCTCCAGAGCCGTCCCGAATTAGCCAAGTTCATGACCTACATGGAACGCGATGCAGAAACTTCCGACGCTGGACGTCGTTTGTTGGCCATCCCCACGCGTGAACGCTTGATGCGAATGTTGCGTTACCTGTTGGACGAAGACGAGTTTTTATCTAACTTCGGCATCCGCTCCCTGTCCAAATACCACGAAGCGCATCCTTTCGAATACGAACTGAACGGCGAGCTTCTGCGTGTGCAGTACCAGCCGGCTGAGTCCGATAGCGGCCTGTTTGGTGGCAACTCCAACTGGCGCGGCCCCATCTGGTTCCCGCTCAACTATTTATTGATCGAAGCCCTGGAACGCTACCACATGTTCTATGGTAAGTCGCTGCGCGTCGAATGTCCGACTCGTTCGGGCAAATATATGGACCTGCAGGAAGTGGCCGACGAAATTCGTAAGCGGTTATCAAAATTGTTCCTTTCGAACGAAGAAGGCGACCGTCCCAGTTACTTCCGCACCGATGTTTTGTTGAACGATCCTAACTGGCGCGACCTCGTATTGTTCTATGAGTACTTCGACGCGGAAACAGGACGCGGGTTAGGTGCCAGTCACCAGACCGGATGGACGGCGTTGATCTCGCCCATCCTCGGCACATTGGCCAGCCGCTGCAAGTCGAAAAATAAGAGTGATGTTACCGCCAAAGGCGCATTACATCCTGAAGAAGCCGAGCATCGATTTTAACAGCAGGTCAGGTGACTGCTGAGCGCGTCGAAATGTTTCGTGACATCACGGTGTGTTCTCAGTAGAATCGGTGCTTTAACATCAACAGTTTCGATTAATACAGGGAGACTCTGGAATGAAAATCAAGCGCAAAGGCTCTGCTGTCTGGCAGGGGGGGATCAAGGATGGCAAGGGAGCGATCTCGACGGAGAGTGGTGCACTTTCAAGTTATCCTTATGGCTTCTCCAGCCGATTTGAAGGACAGAAAGGGAGTAATCCCGAAGAGTTGATCGGAGCCGCTCACGCCAGTTGCTTTACGATGGCGCTCTCCCTGATTCTGGGTGAGGCCGGTCTCACTGCTGAGCAGATGGAAACCTCTGCGGAGGTCACATTGGAGCAGGTCGAAGAGGGGTACGCCATTACTGCGATCCATCTGACGTTGAAGGCCAAAATACCGGGGGCGGATACAGCAAAACTGGAAGAACTTGCCGCAAAAGCCAAGTCCGGTTGTCCTGTTTCTAAGCTGTTTAAAGCAGAGATTACACTGGATGTCACGCTGCTTGACTAGCGAAAAAGGCTGAAGTCTGCCAACGGAATTCTACAGAAGGCGGGTCTGATATCTCTGCAATAGATCTCAGACCCGCCGATGGACTCAGTTTTTGACTCGATGTCACCCATTTATCACTCAGTCGACAGGGTTGTTACTGGTACTGGTTGGATCAGCTTGCTGCGTTTCTGAAGCCCTTTGCATGGTTATCGCAGGTGAAACTGGTTGGTAAACCAGTTTTCGGAGCACCACGTAAAAGACCGGGGTGAGAAAAAGACCGAAGAGTGTGACTCCCAACATGCCACTGAAGACAGCTGTACCGAGGGATTGACGCATTTCAGATCCGGCACCGGTTGCTATAACCAGAGGAATCACACCAAGGATGAATGAAAACGCGGTCATCAGAATCGGTCGCAATCGAAGGCGGCAGGCGTCGACCGCTGCATAGAACGGCGTCTTCCCCGCGTCTTCTTCCGCCTTGGCAAACTCCACGATCAAAATCGCGTTTTTACACGCCAGTCCGATCAAAACAATGAATCCAATCTGCACAAGAATGTTGTTGTCCATGTCTCGCAGCCAGATTCCGAAGATCGCACACAATAAACACAATGGAACAATCAGAATCACAGCCAGAGGCAGAAGCCAGCTTTCGTACTGTGCGGAAAGCGCCAGAAAAACAAACAGCACACAAAGTGGAAAGATATAAACGATCGTATTTCCTGCCGCCCTTTGTTGGTAGGCAATATCGGTCCATTCGAAACCGAAGCCCGGAGGAAGCGTTTCCCTGGCGATCCGTTCCATCGTGGCTATCGATTGACCTGAACTGAAACCCGGTGGTGTGTCGCCATTGATGTCAGCCGCAGGATACAGGTTATATCGTACAATACGATCCGGCGCGGTAGTCTCACGTAATGTGACCATTGAACCCAGGGGGACAATCGCTCCATTGCTGCTGCGCGTTCGAAGCCGGGCAATATCTTCTCGTTCATCACGGTATTGATAGTCGGCTTGTGCAGTGACGCGATAGGTACGACCCAGAAAATTAAAGTCATTCACATAAGCGGAGCCGAGATAAATCTGCAGCGCATCGAAGACGTTACTGATCGGGACATCCAGCATGCGAACTTTGGTACGATCGATGTCGGCATAGTATTGCGGGGTGCCGATCGTAAAGTTGGAAAATACCTGGACCAGCCCGGGTTCCTGTCTGGCCTTTGCGATGACGGCGTTGGTCACTTCTTGCAGTGCCACCAGTCCGGCACCGGATTTGTCCTGAACTTGCATTTTGAAACCGCCGCCCGTCCCGATGCCGCGCACTGGTGGAGGGGGAATTACAAAGACATTGGCGTCTTCAATGACACTGACTCGTTTTCGCAATTCAGCCAGCACCACATTCACACCCAGACCATCCTTTGCACGCTCTTTGGCATCCGTTAGAACGGGGAAAATTGCAGCAGAGTTTGAACTGTTGGCACGCGTTGCTCCCGAAAAACCGACAAACGAAACGGCGTTTGAAATGCCCGGTACTTCCAATGCCATGTCTGTGATGCGGCGTGTTACTGCATCGGTTCGATTCAGGCTCGCTCCGGGTGGCAACTGGATTGCAATGATCAGGTAACCCTGGTCCTGTGCCGGGATAAAGCCGGTGGGAACTTGCGTGAAACCGAACCAGGTTAAGCCGATCAGACCGCCATAAATCAGCAGCATGATCATACTCATCCGTAAGGCATGCGCTACAATTCTTGCATAAACGTCGCTTGTGACATCAAAGGCTTTATTGAATATACGAAAAGGAAAATCGCGTAATCGGACGAAGAAACGTGTCAACCGATTTCCGGATGAGCCGTTTAAACTGGTCCGTATTACTTTTTGCGGTCGCAGTAATAATGCACACATTGCAGGAGTTAAAGTCAGAGAGACGAATGTTGAGATGGTGGTTGAGACAGCAATGGTGATCGCAAACTGCCGATAGAATTGACCACTGATACCGGCAATGAATGCTGTCGGGACAAAGACTGCGATCAGTACCAGCGTAGTTGCAATCAACGCGGAACCAACTTCATCCATCGCTTTGCGGGTGGCGTCACGCGGAGAAAGCCCTGTGGCAATGAGGCGTTCCACGTTTTCGACTACGACAATGGCATCGTCAACCACAATTCCGATGGCGAGAACCAGGCCGAATAGCGATAAATTATTCAAACTGAAACCGATGGCCTGCATGACTGCAAACGTACCGATCAGCGAAATGGGGATGGCAATTGTCGGTACGATCGTCGAACGCCAGTTTTGCAGGAAAACGAATACCGTCAGAGTTACCAGCAGGCCGGCTTGCCATAGAGTCACGAACACTTCATCAATGGAATCTTCGACAAATGCCGTCGGGTTATAAATCACCTGATGTTTTAAGCCGGGAGGGAATTGTTGTGATAATTCTTCAACAGTGTGAATAATTCGTTCTGCCGTGGCGACCGCGTTTGATCCGGGACGCTGAAACATGGCAAGGGCCACTGCGTTTTTGTCGCCCAAATAACTGCGTACCGAATAGTCGGTGGCTCCCAGCTCAATGCGTGCCACATCATTCAAACGTACCAGACGTCCCTCAACGCCTGTTTTCAGGATGATGTCTCCGAACTCATCTGCCGTTTGCAAACGCCCGAGGGTGTTAACATTAATTTGAAACGCTTCTTTGGTCTCTGGCAAGGGTTGCTGTCCAATGCTGCCGGCAGCGACCTGAATATTTTGTTGACGCATTGCCAGCACTGCATCGCCGGGGGTAAGCTCGAGTGCCGCCAGCCGTTCCACATCCAGCCAGACGCGCATGCTGTATTGCGTGCCACCGAAAACCTGAATATCCCCCACTCCGTCCAGGCGGGAGAGGACATCGCGAATTTGCAGATAAGCGTAATTACTGATATAGAGTTGGTCGCGTGAGTCATCGGGAGAATAGAGGTGTATGACCATCATTAGGTCGGGAGAACTTTTACGTGTCGTCACGCCGATCTGTCTCACTTCAGCAGGCAGCGTCGGTTCTGCAATCGCAACTCGATTTTGTACGAGTACCTGGGCTTGATCAACATCAGTTCCGAGCGCGAACGAAACCGTCAGTGTCATTGAACCATCAGTCGTTGCCTGCGACTCCATGTAGACCATGTTGTCCACGCCGTTGATTTCCTGCTCCAGTGGAGTTGCCACCGTCTTGGAGATTGTGTCGGGAGTGGCACCCGGATAGCTGGCGCGTACAACAACGGTAGGTAAAGCGACTTCCGGATATTGAGCGACGGGAAGCAGAAAGTACGCCAGTCCTCCCACCAGAACGATTACAAGAGAAAGGACCGATGCAAAGATGGGACGATCAATAAAAAAGTGTGGGAACTTCATATTTAGCGTCCCCCAGTTTGACTGGCCGCAGATTTGGTTTTTGTATGATTATTGTTGGAAGAAATACCAGCAGGTGCAGGGCTGGAACGCCTGGAAAGCCATTTTTCCGGCGGTACGGGTTCGTAGTTGTCAGGTAGTCCCGTATCAGCGCTCGCTTTGATGACCTCCATAGTTGGTTCGACTGTCACACCCGGATAAATTCGCTGCAAACCATGCGTGACTAAGATTTCTGAACCATCCAGACCGGATCGAATGACGCGGAGCCCCTTTACGATCGGTCCCAGATTGACCGGACGTCGTTCCACCTTCTTGCTCTCATCCAGAAGATACACGAACTTCTCGGTCTGGTCGCTGCTGATGGCACTGTCCGGGATCAGTATTGCATCGTATCGCCCACTGCCTGGTAATCGAACTTCTGCGAAGAGGCCTGGTGTCAGCGTGTCGTCATCGTTCGGGAAAATTGCACGTCCCCGCATTGTTCCTGTATTGGGGTCGATGCGGTTATCGACGAAATCCATATGGCCCACGTGCGGAAATCCGCTCTCATCGATCAGGCGCATATACACGGGGTTTTTGACATCCCGAGAGCTTTCACGTGTTCCTTCGCGGGACAGGCGTGCGTACTTCAAAAAAGCTTGTTCGTCGGCATCGAAGTAACAGTGGATTGGATTGACGGACACGATGGTTGTCAATAACGTGGATTGTTCACTGCCACCGCTGATGAGATTTCCTTCAGTCACAAAACGCCGGCTGATACGACCGCTGATGGGGGCTCGAACTTGAGTATATTGGACATTCAGTTGTGCGGCCTCCAGATTTGCTTTCGCTGTTTCGATGGCCGCTGTCGAGGTTGCAATCCGTGCATTGGACGATTCAATTTTCGCATTTGCCGCTTCAAGTGTCGCTTTTGCCTGTAACTGTTCGCTCTCACGAACTTCCACTTCTTCTTGTGTGATTGCATCTTTGCGCACAAGTTGATGAACACGTTTTACACGTTGTTCTGCAAGAGTGAGGAGCGCGACAGAGTCCGCTTTCTCCGCTTGAGACTGTTTGAGAAGTGAATTTGATTCAGAGAGGATTGCTTTTGCTTCCTCTAAGCGGGCCGCTGCCGCATTCATTTCTGCAACGAAGGGGCGAGGGTCGATAATCGCCAGGAGATCTCCCTCTTTTACCAGATGGCCTTCATCAAAATGAGTTGACTGCAGGTAGCCGCTGACCCGAGCTCTGACCTCAACAGCGTCAATCGGAGCCAGACGTCCTGTATATTCGTCCCATTCAATGATGGGGATGACGAGTGGTTTGGCGGTCGTCACCTTTGGTGAGGGAGGAGCGCCTGCGGTGGGCAAATCCTGATTGCAGGAATACGAAATTAATAGCAGAATCATCAACACAGGGACTGTGCTACGCGACATCTTTGTGTTTCCCTCTTTGTTCCGACAAATGCCTAAGGCCTATTTGGTGCCTGAATCGATGTCGCCGCAGGCGAGCAATTTGACGCCTCTTGAGCAACTGATCTGATTTGATATCAATAATAAGACCGGTTTGGATTTGTCTGGTTCGGCTTCTTTTTGTTCATGTACAAAGGCTGACCTTTGCCGATCCAGAGGCGAGATATTGTGCGGTTGAGACGCTGTTCCGTTTGGAAATTTCCGCAGCAACTGAAATTTACCCTGCAATCTAGTATATCAAGCGAATTATTTGGATTCAGTAATTGTATACTGATAGGTAAGAAATATACAATTAGTCTTGGTCAGTCAAGTCCCTTATTGTATCATTCAGTAAAAAAGGATAGTTCAGAATGTCGGTAGGACGTCCGCGCGAGTTCGATGTCAACAAGGCCTTAGACCAGGCGCTGGACGTTTTCTGGCGGAAAGGTTACGAAGGTACCTCGCTTCCCGATCTGACCGATGCGATGGGAATCAATCGCCCCAGTCTGTATGCTGCATTCGGCAACAAGGATGCATTATTTCGTAAAGCCATTGATCGTTATCTGGAAGGTCGCGCCTGCCATTTTTATAAATCGCTCGAAGAACCAACTGCTCGTGCAGTCGTTGAAAAACTGTGGAGCGGGAGCATCGAACTGATCACAAACCCGCGTAACCCTCGCGGATGTTTCCTGGTGCAAAGTGCGCTGGCATGTGGAGACGCAGCCGAATCCATTCGCAAAGAAATGGTAAAACGCCGCACAAAATGCGAGGCTCTGCTGTGTGAACGATTCGAGCGGTCAATAGCCGACGGCGATCTCCCTGCTGGCTCGAATGCGGGGCATCTCGCCAAATATGTGTCAACGGTCTCCTATGGGATTGCCGTACAGGCAGCGGGAAATGCGACACGAGACCAGCTAAACCAGGTTGCGAAACTGGCCCTGCTGGCTTTTCCTTGAGATTGTGTTCTTGTTCCGTGTGTGCGGGAAGAACGATTCGGAAGGGAACGTGAGCGTTTCTGAAAGAAGCGTCTAACAATTTCTGTCTGGTATTCAGCGATTGATCATTTTCATTGCGGCTTCAGGGTATCGATCTCCTTTCACTTTTATCTGAGCGGCGGCATTCTCGATTTCAGAGAGATCGGATTCGGAGAGCTTGATCTCAGCCGCTCCGATGTTTTCCTCGAGTCGATGTACTTTCGTCGTTCCCGGAATGGGAACAATCCAAGGCTGTTGGGCCAATATCCAGGCCAGGGCGATTTGCGCCGTAGTGGCGTTGTTACGCTTTGCGATCCGATCAAGAAGTTCAATCAGTGCCAGGTTTGCTTTTCGATTTTCTGGAGAGAACCGCGGGACTTTATTGCGAAAATCACTACTGTCAAACGTAGTGGATTCGTCGATTTTACCGGTCAAAAAACCCTTCCCCAGGGGGCTGAAGGGAACAAAGCCGATTCCGAGTTTTTCGAGTGTCGGGAAGATCACGTCCTCCGGTTCTCTCCACCACAGCGAATACTCACTCTGCAGTGCGGTAACCGGTTGCACTGCATGGGCGCGGCAGATGACTTCGACGCCCGCCTCAGATAAGCCAAAGTGTTTCACCTTGCCAGCCTGAATCAGTTCTTTGACCGTTCCCGCCACATCTTCGATTGGAACGTTGGGATCAACACGATGCTGATAGAGCAGGTCAATATAGTCTGACTGCAGTCGCTTCAGCGATGCATCAACAACTTCCTTAATATGTTCCGGTCGGCTGTCGAGGCCGGTCTGTATGCCCTGCTCATCAATTGCAAATCCGAATTTGGTGGCAATCACTACCTGATCACGGACGGGGGCCAACGCTTTGCCAACCAGTTCTTCGTTCGTGTACGCTCCATAGACTTCAGCCGTGTCAAAAAAATTAACGCCCAGGTCAACGGCCGTTCTGATCAAAGCGATTCCTGCTTGCTCCTCAACGGGCTCACCATACCCGAAGCTCAAGCCCATGCAGCCAAGCCCCAGTGCGGAGACTTCCAGGTTACTGTTTCCAAGTTTCCGTTTCTGCATTGCTATTTCCTTTTGGTTGTTTCGGCGAGTTTTTTAAGTTGGGGTGTTTTTGTTGTCTGAAGAATCGGCTTTGGTCTGGTCACTATATTAGGCAGAATTATCGGGGGGCGAAATGACAATGCTCGATGAGTATTGAATAATCCTTTAATCTCAGAGGAATTTGTGTCAATGAGTTGTAAACGGACTATCCGAAAGGTTAAGAAAAACAGTTCAGGCAGACGACGAAACACTCACCCAAAACGAAACGAGACTGCTTTTGAAAAAGGCGCTCAAGGAACGAGAATTACCTCAACGCTGTTGGCAATGTCGTAGGGCTTCTTTCCATCCTTAGTTGCCACTTCACCAACGATTCTTACCGTTAAAGTGTAGCTGCCAGGTGGAAATGGATCGCCCTTCGGGTTGTCGAAGTCGGAAGGCCCAATCCAATTGCGCCCATCCCACTCGAAAGACGCAGCATAGACGCCGTGCTTTATCGTGCGTGCTGGTTTTTCCTCCTGTGGACCAAGACCAATATCCCGTAGCGAGTAGGACTGGCCGTTGCCAGAGATTTTTTCGAACGGAAATAGGCCACTTGGCCCCGGCCCGGACACTGATCCATTGTCTTGAGGACGTGGAATTACTTCGTAAATGTCTTGTTTGACACGAATTGTGTAATCAATGGTTATGCCGTTTGTCACTTCTGCAAGGGAGAAACGATACGCCATGCTCGGAAATTCGATGGAAATGATGCTTTCCATTGTTCCATTGCTTGCAACTTCAGTTGAGTCGACTGTGTCTGGCGTTAGTTTCGAGCAGCAAGACACAGCGACAGTTAACACGATCATTACAGCGGCACCTCTCAGCGAAATGGTCATTTCCTTCTTTCCTTTGTGCGAATTCTACTGCGGGACCGGGGTATTGAAGGCGTCAACATGTTTGACGCCGAAACCGTGGAGAAAGTTTCGAGACTTCAGTCGGGACTCATGCCGCTCCTACTGACGCTTATTCTGATCTGGGAAAAGTCTGTCTCCTCGATACTCGTCGTTCTCCTTCTTGCTGGCGACCAGTCGATCCAGTTGCTCATCGTGGGCCAGATAGATAAGACCAAAGCCCCTTGCCCCTTTTACCCAAGACTTTCTCGATGTGGTAGCGGTTAATCTGCTTGAGAGGTTCAGCGGGCGCAGCATTATCCGGCGAGATGGGGTTCCATTGTTGGTCCTCTTCTTCGCGAATGAGTTACCGAGGTTCTAGCAAATCTGACTTCCAATTTCATCAGGCAGCAAGCATTTAAACCAAGTCAAGCTAACTGTAGGTAACGACTTGCAGAAATGTCGGTCGATCAACCCTCGGAGAACAGGACACCGTTTGAA
Source organism: uncultured Gimesia sp. (assembly GCF_937919775.1). GTDB lineage: Bacteria > Planctomycetota > Planctomycetia > Planctomycetales > Planctomycetaceae > Gimesia. The sequence continues at coordinate 441 of NZ_CALFPF010000036.1, read as the reverse complement.
CCGTTCAAACGGGTGAGAAACACTGCGATTCCAAGAAAAAAGCCCACCGCCGAAAACGACGATGGGTTTGGTTGGAAAGATAGTCGGGACGACAGGATTTGAACCTGCGACCTCTACACCCCCAGTGTAGCGCGCTACCAGGCTGCGCTACGTCCCGATTTTGATTTCGATGCTGATTCGATTGTTCAGCAAACGATAACTTACTTCTTATTCGCACTTTATCGCACGCTCGCCTGAGAAATTCAAGATAACCGAGTCACTTACCCGCTTTTGTCTTCAAAATAATCGGCGAAAACCAGTAAAACTGCATCTTTCACCAACCGATTCATCGCTGGAATTGTTTCAAAGGCGTTGGGTTCGCGGTTTCGAGTTTATTTAACGGGTTTTGATGGGTTGATGTAAGTTGTATATTAGTAGTAGTTTATGCGGTATTTGTGTTTC
>NZ_CALFPF010000035.1 GCF_937919775.1 uncultured Gimesia sp. | reverse complement strand
CTGCGCGAGAATCCACTACGACTCGCCGCTCGCGGTGCACTTGTTTAAGGTCTAGGGAAACCGTCAGAACGGCGAATCCACCTGCTTCATCTTCAGTGACGGTAATATCGTCGATTGTCAGATGGGCCTGCTGGTCATCCTGGATCGTGACTTCGGCTTGACTGTTCGCAAAAACCACATCACGGCCACTGGCCTGAATGTTGAACAAGTCGACCAGAAACGATTCATCGAATTCAACCAGTTCCGAATCAACAAGTGAAACAGGGATCTGGATGGACAGCATCCCCGGGGTCAATGTCAGGGTCCCCGAAGTCGCAAGATAGTCAGTAGTGTCTGTTGCCGTATTATCACTGGTGGCAAAGTCAATGCTGACATCGGTGTCAACGGGCTGATCCAGTGTGACGGTCAACATGGCTGTTCCCGTGTTTTCGCCCACTGTGATGTTACTGATCGAAATCCGGGCCTGGTCATCATTTTGAATGGTGACCGTTGCCTGATCGTCTCCGATAATGACATCAGCATCGTTTGCCTGGAGGTTAAACAGGTTGATCAGAAAAGTTTCATCCAGCTCCACGATATTATTATCTGAGATGGGAACTGTAATCGTTTGTGACTGCACTCCCGCACTGAAGATCAGGGTGCCGGAAGTTGCGGTATAGTCGTCCGTGCTGATTGCGGTCTGGTCGGCGGTGGCGAAGTCAACGCTGATTTCCGTGTCGACCGGTTTATCCAGAGAGACGGTGATTGTGGCTGACACACCATCTTCATTCAGGGAAACATCGTCAATTGTAAGGCTGGCCTGATCGTCGTCCAGAATTCGGACTTTGGCCAGCGTATCTGAAACAACGAGGCTGGAGCTGGTGGTCTGGATATTAGAAAGTATTACCAGGAATGTTTCGGTACTTTCCACCAGATCGGAATCGACAATGTCGACGGTAATTATCTTTGACTGTTCGCCGGCGGCAAAAGTCAGGGTGCCGGAGCTGCTAAGATAGTCTGCCGAATCATTCGCGGTTTCGTCAAAGATAGAAAAATCAAAACTGACAGCCGTATCCAGGGGATGATCGAGCGAAACGACTACAGAAGCGGTTCCGTCTGCTTCATTCACCGTGATGTCACCGATGGAAAGGGTGGACTGGTCGTCGTTGAGGATTGTCACCGTTGCCGTGTCATCTCCGAGCGTCGTATCTCCCGTGTTGTTGCTCAGCAGGATCCCCAATGTTTCGTTTTCCTCGGTGGTCAGATCGCTGTTTACCTGAATTGTAATGGTTTCCGTTTGCGATAATCCGGACGCATCAGCAGAAAAACTGATGGTATCTGCCAGTGCGACATAGTCAGAATCTGCGGTTGTGGCTGTGCCGTCCAGCGTCGAGAAATCAACGGTTGCAATACTATTCAGGTCACCTGGACTGGCCCCCGTTCGGGTGACTGTGATCATGACATCGGTCATTCCGGCGTCACCTTCAATCACAGACACATCATCGATATTGAGTATCGAAGTCAGCATTGTCCGATCTTCGAGATTTTCAATTGTATTTGCACATGTATTCGCATAATACCCCGGAGCCGCTTGATATCGACTGGGTGTCCGGGAGCGTGAATTGCGAATCGTACGGAGGCGGGATGGTCGAGATTTGCGGGCAATAGATTTTAACCAGTTTGTCAACAACATGGCGGTGGGGGCACTTTCTGATCGATCATCACTTTGGTTACACAGACAATTCAGGCTGTGTGCTCAAATGACGGAGATTCGGTAGTCTGCTTGTATTAGTAAGCGGTGTTAAAAAATCGATTTTTGACGTCGATGTATACAGGCTCTCAATTTTTATATACAAGAGTACCAATGGACTGCTTGACATTCCAGTAATCTTATTCAGATTCGCAAATGACCAGACAAATTCAGAATAGGTGCAAATACTAGTGATATTATGTGTATTTTGACCGGAACAGATTCTGGTCTGAGGACCGATGCATGGTGTCAAACAAACTTTTGGGCCAATGCAACGTGAATTTCCTTGTCCGGCTTCATTTCCAACTGCCGTCTGAACCGGAGGCGACGTCCGCGTTGCGATATGGATCAGAACAGGCATCCAAAACCTTGCCAGGTTGAATACGCTGGCGAACGAAGTCGGCTATTCTACGGGACTTGAGTTCTGCAATGAACGTGCTAGGATTTGAGCCAGACTTTCCTGTTCCAGAGTTAAAGAATGAAATATTGGAATCACCATGTTGCGCGGCTGCCTGTTTGCGTTGGGTTTCTGGTTCGCTGTAGCCGGGGGTTACTGGTATTGGTTCGATCAAGTCTTTGATCCGCCAGGCAGCATTGTGGGAGCCATATTTGTCGGGCTGATTGTTTCGATGTGTTTTGGTTCGATCATGAATGCCCGCACGGCGCTGCGTGACTGGTCGCTGGCATCCGCGTACCGGAATGGTTTGCGGCTCGCAGATGGCAGGATTGTCGCTGTCAGTGGAACCATTCACCCTGTTGATCAGCCTTTGATTGCTCCCTTCAGCGGCACCGAGTGTGTGATCTGCGAATACGATCTTGGCCGTCCGGGGAGCGAGACATCACAGACCGGGGGTAGTACCGCCGCTGACTTTGCGGGCTTTCTCATGACGCCCTGCGTGATCCGCACAGAGCAGGGGGACATTCGACTGCTCGGCTTTCCGATCCTGGAAGAGATTCCCGATTTCGTCTGCAGAGGTTTTGATGCCGCAAAAAATGGATTTGAGTTTCTGAACAGGACCGAATTTGAAAATCGGACCGGCCTCAAAATGATTTCGATTCTCGGTGCCTTTGGCGAAGTCTGGTCTGACGACGATGGGCTTGTGCAGAAGAATATGCAATTACGCAACGTTGCACCTGAGGAACTCTTTACCATTGAATTGTTCGAGCAACTGTTGAAGCAGAAACAGGCGCGGCTGCAGAATCGCGAGCCAGACGCTGAGGAACCTCGACAGAACATTGATGAGGATCGAGCAGAGACCTTCTACAATGACGAAAATCGGGATGAGGATTTAGAAGACGAGGCAGATGAGCTGGAAGACGACTTCGATGATGACACGTTACCCGCGCATCTCTCACTCCCCAGGATGACCGAAAAACGGATTGACGTGGGCGACTCGGTTTGTGTCATCGGCACGTATAATGAGTTGCAGCGCGGCTTGCTCCCAAAGACTGGCAGCAACCAACCCAATCGTCTGTTACGCGGTACCATCGAGCAGCTTGAGCAGAAGTGGCGCCGTTCGTTTTTTAACCGCCTGCTGGGAGGTTTACTGGTTCTGGTCATCGTGAATGCAGCCGCGTATGGAATGACACAGTTGTATCTGCTTTCCCCCGACACGATCAACCGTCGACAACAGGAAGCGGCTCAGGCCATCCAAAACGATGATGTGGTGAAACTCAAAACATTGTTACGACGCGGACTTGACCCGAATATTCGGAACGGAAACGGGCGGACGCTGTTAGATCAGGCCATCGAATTACACCGGGACCAAATGGCCGACCTGTTACGGAATGCCGGCGCTCGCCAGTAGCGTCTCCGCGATTCACACCCGAGACTTTAAGCCTGGTCAAAAGGTGCCATTCGCTTCAGGCACTTTTAATTCGATCTACTGCCGAATCTTCACCTGCGGCTGCCCGGGTTACATCGGGTAGAATCTTTTCGGACAAGTTTTGTTTTGTCCAATCTTGTTGTGACTCTATGCTCGAAGCTGACGGCTGTGAGGCCTTGCCGCTCATTTTGTTGGCTCTGGTTCGGTTGCGGGCTGAGGCGCAGGTTTTATCTGATCGTGTTTGCAGGGAGAGGTCTGGCATGGAAGGTCTGGTTTTTGTGCTGTGTTATTTGTTGTTCCGCTGGGGGATCGTTTTTTGTTTCGATGAGGACGATTTTCTGCAAAGGCGCGGGGAGGTCAAGTCGGATTCTTTGCAGACGGGGCGCAGACGCGCGCCTGTGCGTGGCTTGTGCGGGATGCCGTGTGACTTGTTGGTGGCAGTGGGGCGCCAAAGCGTGCCGAACTTGAGTGCTCATTGTGAACCAGGGGAAAGGACGGGGCGTCAAATCGATCTCAAACCAGCGGGTTTTATGGTGACCGTTTTCACAGGGACGCCGATCTGCACCACCGTCGTAAATTTCCTACGCGCGCGACGCATACCACGCAGTTTCGCGGGTGGCGTGTTGCTGTCAAGGTCGGATTCTTCACTCACAAACGCGAGACAGGAAGCAGCAGGCGGTTTTTCCTGTCAAACCCGAATTAAGGTCCCGTTAATCAGCAAGCAGCAACCGGGTTTCGCCTGGGTTAAATACGATTCCGCAAAAGGCTCCTGGTATACTTTTTATATGGGCGATGTTATACTTCGTTTGTATTCGGCGAGTGATAATTCATCCCCTGTCGAGAGACTATGGGAATGGAAGACAGAAAAAACCAGCCTGCTTCGCGATCTGGTTTCGATGGTGCTGGAATTCTTTGGCAGCGATAACTGTTCGAAGGATGAACATGGAAGGGGCCGCTCATGAATCCGGATGACGCACAAATCCTGACGATCAATGGTGGCTCGTCGAGTATCAAGTTTGCGTTGTTCAAGGCGGATGGCTCGCTCCAGCGAATTCTGGAAGGGGCCATTGAGCGAATTGGATTACCGGAAGCCGCTCTGCGCGTGAAGGCTTCGAACCAGGCAGACTCTTTTTCGCAGCCAGTTTCTGCGTCGGATCACAGTGAGGCTGTGAGCACCTTGATGGACTGGCTTCAGGAATACTGCGAAGAGGGTGCTTTGGCCGCGGTGGGACATCGCATCGTGCATGGCGGGTCGAACTATAGTAGCCCGCGGCGAATCACTGCGGACATGATTGAGGAACTGCACCGTCTCAGTCCCTTCGCTCCCGAACATCTGCCGGAAGAGATTCTGTTGATTGAGGCAATTCAGCGTCGATTTTCCGATCTGCCTCAGGTCGCCTGTTTCGATACGGCTTTCCACCATGAGTTACCACGCGTGGCCCGGGTGTTGCCGATCCCGCGACGCTATGAAGCCCAGGGAGTACGACGCTACGGCTTTCATGGACTGTCCTATGCGTTTCTCATGCAGGAGTTGGCTCGTCTGGACGGAACGAAAGCGGCAGAGGGTCGGGTGATTCTTTCGCATCTTGGCAATGGAGCCAGTCTGGCGGCCGTGCATCGCGGCAGATCCGTGGATACGAGTATGGGGTTCACTCCGACCGCCGGGCTGCCGATGAGTACCCGGTCCGGCGATCTCGATCCCGGTCTGATGTGGTATCTGGCACGCACTGAGGGGCTCGATGCAAAACATTTCAACGAGATGGTCAATTTTCAGTCGGGGTTACTTGGCATGTCGGAAACCAGTTCTGATATGCGTGACTTGCTCGAAATTGAATCGCAGGATGTACGGGCGGCGGAAGCGGTCGCGCTGTTCTGCTATCAGGTCAAAAAATGGGTCGGTGCCTTTGCGGCGGCGTTGGGTGGACTGGACACGCTGGTGTTTTCCGGGGGAATCGGCGAACATTCGCCCGTGATTCGAAAACGAATCTGCGACGGGCTCGGTTTTCTGGGCATCGAATTGGATGACACATGCAATGCGGAAAATGCGTCGTTGATTTCACCGGATACAAGCCGGGTCGCAGTCCGCGTCATTCCCACGAATGAAGAACAAATGATTGCGGAGCTGGTTAGCCGCGTCCTGAATCTCAGTTAATTAAGGGAAATGAACAATGAAAACAGGGACGCTTTCTCCGGAATTACTTCACAGAATGGATGCCTACTGGCGCGCCGCGAACTATCTGTCAGTGGGTCAGATTTATCTCTACGATAATCCGCTGTTAAAGCGTCCGCTGACGCTGGCAGATGTGAAACACATGCTGCTGGGACACTGGGGGACGACCCCCGGGCAGAATTTCATTTACATGCATTTGAACCGGGTCATCAAGCATTACGATCTCGACATGATTTATGTATCCGGGCCCGGGCATGGCGGGCCAGCCGTGGTGGGCAACACCTATCTTGAGGGGACTTACAGCGAAATCTATCCCAATATCAGTCAGGATGAAGCCGGGTTGCAGAAGCTGTTTATTCAGTTTTCGTTTCCTGGTGGCATTCCCAGCCACGCCTCACCGGAGTGCCCGGGCTCGATTCACGAAGGGGGAGAACTGGGGTATTCGCTCAGCCATTCATTCGGGGCGGTGTTTGACAATCCCGATCTGATCGTCGCCTGCGTTGTCGGCGATGGCGAAGCGGAAACCGGACCTCTGGCGACCGCGTGGCATTCCAATAAATTTCTCAATCCGGCTACCGATGGCGCGGTCCTGCCGATTCTGCATCTGAACGGTTATAAGATCGCCAATCCGACGATCCTCGCCCGGATTGAGCACAAGGAATTGGAACAGTTGCTCCGCGGTTACGGCTGGACGCCTTATTTTGTAGAAGGGCACGAACCTGAGCTGATGCATCAGGCGATGGCCGAGACGCTCGACACGGTGGTGGAGCAGATCAAATCAATTCAGCAGGATGCCCGCGTTCATGGCAATTTGACGCGTCCGCGCTGGCCGATGATCGTGCTCAATTCCCCCAAAGGCTGGACTGGCCCGAAGATTGTGGACGGCCAGCAGATTGAAGGGACCTTCCGTTCGCATCAGGTGCCGCTCTCCGATCCTGCGACTCATCCCGAGCATCTCAAGCTGCTGGAAGACTGGCTGAAGAGTTATCGGCCGGAAGAACTCTTCGATCAACAGGGGCGGCTGAAACCGGAGTTGGCGGAACTGGCTCCGCAGGGCGAACGACGCATGGGGGCAAATCCCCACGCCAATGGAGGCATGCTGCTTCGCGACTTGAGAATGCCGGATTTTCGTGAGTACGCAGTCGACGTGCCCTCGCCGGGAGTGCGCGGCATCGGTGATACGCATGTGCTTGGTCCTTTCGTGCGCGATGTCGTGAAACTGAATCACGAGCAGCGGAACTTCCGGGTTTTTGGTCCTGATGAAACGCTTTCGAATGGCCTGGAAGCCGTCTTTGATGTGACCAATCGCCAATGGGAGGCCGAGACACAGCCCAACGATGAATTTCTGGCACCCTCCGGGCGGGTGATCGAAATGCTCAGTGAGCATCAATGTGAAGGCTGGCTGGAGGGCTATCTGCTGACGGGGCGGCACGGACTCTTCAACTGCTACGAGGCGTTCATCCATATTATTGATTCGATGTTCAATCAGCATGCGAAGTGGTTGAAGATCACCGCGCATCTTCCCTGGCGACGGAAAATTGCCTCGTTGAATTATCTGCTGGCTTCGCATGTCTGGCGGCAGGATCATAACGGCTTTACCCATCAAGACCCCGGCTTTATTGACCATGTCGTGAACAAGAAAGCGGAGATCGTTCGTGTTTACTTTCCGCCGGATGCAAATTGTCTGCTCTCGGTGATGGACCATTGTCTGCGCAGCCGGCATTACGTCAACGTGGTCGTCGCGGGCAAACATCCGGCCCCACAGTGGCTGACGATGGATGCTGCCGTCAAACACTGCTCCGAAGGTATCGGCATCTGGCAATGGGCCAGCAACGATCAGGCGGTTTCGCCGGATGTGGTCATGGTC
>NZ_CALFPF010000034.1 GCF_937919775.1 uncultured Gimesia sp. | reverse complement strand
ATGCCTGCCTGCATGAGCTGCAGACGAATTCCACCGATGATGAGAAATTGATCCGGTTGTTAGAGCGGAAAAATCTCATCACTTCGTTTCAGGCCGGTCGTTTAAAAAGCAAAGAACTCGAAGGTCTGGTACTTGGCGGTAACAAACTAATGTACCAGAACGCCTCTGGAAGTTTTGCACGCGTGTATCGGGCTGCCTCTCTGGCGGACGGTCGGATGGTGGGCATTAAAGTTCTCAGACAGCGCTGGGCTCAGGATCCCGAAACCGTCAAGATGTTTCACCGGGAAGCCGAAGTCTGCAAGCAGTTTCAGCATAAAAATATTGTCCCGATTTACGACGTTGGCGTTCAGGACAATATTCATTTCTTCACAATGGATTTTGTGGAAGGCGGGAATCTGCGCGATTTCATCACTATCCGCAAGAAACTGTCTCCCCTGGAAGCGATCAACTACACGGTCGATATTTGTGAAGGCCTGGAGTATGCCAACCGTCTGGGGTATACGCACCGTGATATGAAACCGACGAATGTGTTAATGTCGATTCAGGGTGTGGCGAAACTGATTGATTTTGGACTCGCGGGAGAAGATGACGCCAGCGGTGCGGGAGAAGCACATCAACGCGCGGTTGAGTACGGTACTCTGGAAAAATCAACTGGAGCACCACGCAATGATCCGCGGAGTGATCTCTATTTCGTAGGGACCATTTTTTACGAACTGCTCAGCGGCAAACCCCCTTTTCCGCGCACCAAAGACGTTGAAGAACGAAAAAGGCCCTCACGTTATTCACAGATTCCCTCGATTACCTCACTGGAGCCGAATTTGCCTGATTCGGTTGTGAATGTCCTGGAAAAGTTGATGGCCTATCAACCTCAGCAACGTTATCAATCGGCGACTGAGGCCATCCAGGAGTTACTCGAAGCACGTGCCCAGCTTGATGCTGCTGGCTCAAACATTCAGCCATCCGTCGCGACGAATGTCAAGAATTCTGCTGAGCAGGAATTAAAACTTGCGATTGCGCCTGCCACAATTTTATGTGTTGAAAAACGATCCAAGAATCAAGATGTCTTGCGAGATTATCTCACCAAGCATGGTTACCGGGTCCTGATCTTAAGCGATGCCGAACGGGCTCTGAATCGGATTAAAGAAAACGCACCCGACTGTGTCGTCTTCATGGAAGATTCGATCGGTGCAGGAGCGATTGAAGCGTTTAACAAAGCTCTGGAGATGGACGCCGATCTGGCTGCCGTACTCGTGCTTTCAGAGAAGAATGCCGAAGTCAAGAAAACGTTGCAGAAAACAGATCGCTCTCGTATTCTGGTGCAACCAATCAAGATCCGCAATTTACGCGCAAAAATCCAGAAAGTCCTCGAGCACCAGCTCAACGATTCTGCAGAATTAACCGCCCATTAATCGCGGCAGTAAAAGCCTGCCGCTGCTGATCTTTTTCGACGTTCACGTCGTGTTTGATTTGAGAGAAGCAGGTCATTCGTATTTGGGAATATTCGGTTCAGGAATTTCTTCGAGCAGACGTGCGATAATATCTTCGGTAACCATGCCTTCGGCTTGTGCCTGGAAATTGGTTGAAATGCGGTGCCTGAGTACCGGAACCGCAATCCGCCGGATGTCATTCAGTGAAACGCTGGCGCGCCCTGACATGGCGGCAATCGCTTTTCCGCCTGCAATTAAGTATTGTCCCGCGCGTGGGCCGGCGCCCCAGTCGACCATCTGTTTGATAAAGGGGGGGGCAGAGCCATCTGAAGGACGAGTTGCCCGCACCAGGCGGGTCACATAATTGATTGTCATCGGCCCCACTTCAATCATGCTGATCTGCCGTTGAAGATAAACAATCGATTTAGCCGACAGCACTTTTCGGATTTCCGGTTTCTCGCTGATACTGGTTGAGGCGAGTATTCTTTCTTCCTCTTCCAGATTCGGATATTCCACCTTGATATTGAACATGAAACGGTCCAGTTGCGCTTCCGGGAGCGGATAGGTCCCTTCCTGTTCGATCGGGTTCTGGGTGGCGATGACGAAGAAAGGGTCGGGTAAGTCGTATGTTGTCTGCCCGACAGTTACCTGATGTTCCTGCATCGACTGTAATAATGCCGCCTGGGTCTTGGGAGGCGTTCGGTTGATTTCGTCCGCGAGCAGAATGTTGGTAAACACAGGACCGTGGACAAATCGGAAAGCACGCCGTCCGGAATCCTCTTCTTCAAGCACATTGGTGCCGGTGATGTCGGAGGGCATCAGGTCGGGCGTAAACTGAATGCGTTTGAATTCGCAATCGAGGATGCGGGCAATCGTACTTACCAGTAAGGTCTTGGCCAGCCCGGGAACACCCACCAGCAGGCAATGCCCTCCTGTAAAGACGGCTGCCATAATTTGTTCGATGACATCATCCTGCCCGATAATCACTTTATGCAGTTCGTCCACCATGACATCATGATGGCGTTTTAATTTTTCGAGAAAATCGTCGAAGTCGCGTTTTTCGTTAGCCAATGTTTTCCCATTCTCTCATAAATGATGAAGTCTGCTGGATTTCGAGCCCGTAACCCGATATATGATGCCGACTGAAGCAGCAGTTTGTTCTGGCTGTTGTGGAAATTCACTTTCAGGAATCACATTTATAATCATCTTAAATGGCAAGAGAAACAGAGACTCCTGACTTGGTGAAGCAA
>NZ_CALFPF010000033.1 GCF_937919775.1 uncultured Gimesia sp. | reverse complement strand
CGCTCACATCAGGGATAGATTCATGCCGTTAAAAACGGGTACCGTCGAAGAGCCAAAGCTCGATTTAACACCAATGATTGATATTGTATTTTTGCTGATCATTTTTTTTATGGTCGGTACACAATTTACGGAGATGGAACGTCAATACGATATCAAACTGCCAACTGTGACAGACGCGAAACCATTAACAAATCTGCCCGATGACATAATTGTGAATGTTCAACAAGACGGAGAAATCTCTGTAAATGGTGAAAAGAAAAGTCTGCCAGAGTTAGAAAAGACTTTAGAAGTGGCAAGACAAAATTTTCCAGGTCAGTCGGTTGTGATCAGAGGTGATTCAACAGGTCCTTATCAGAACGTGATGAATATTTTGGAGATTTGTCATCGTGCCAAAATACGTTCAGTCTCTTTAGCCAATCGTTTGAGAGACGAATAAGTACCATGAATAATCGAATTCATAACCTGATCGAGCAAATCCTGGCTGGTCGAGATATTTCGTTTGACCAGATACTATGGGGTGTATTAATCTTAGCGGCGATTTTCGCGTCAATTCATCTCTTATCGATGCTGGTGACTCGCTGGGGAGATCGAAACGCTTCGTCAAAAGCGCTCCTCTTTTCCATTATAGTTCATCTGTCATTATCTTTGGGTGCCGTAACATTCTGGCCTGACTACGCACCAAAATCATTAGCCGAAACGCAACCGGATCAAGAACAAATTGAAATCAAACAAATTCTGGCCGAGAGCACTGAAACTATTGAAAATAAACAGACCGGAAACACACCTGTTTGGGAAAAGCTGACCAATCCTGAAAAACAGGCATTGTCCCGTATTGATTTAACCAGACCGGAATTTACCCCGTTGGCGGCCCCTCCGGAAAAAGAAAAACCTCCGGAAATCTCCGAAATGCCCATGCCGGATATCGTGTCGAAAACTGATCTGCCGATTACCCCCTCTAAAGTGAATATTCAAAGTGTGAGCCAAAAGCGAATTCAGTCCCAAGCACCTCTTGAGATTACCGACACTACCGCTGAATCACGTGCTGAAATGTCTGTTCCCTCGACATCAAATCTCCGAAGTAAAATGATTCGTACAGGGCAAACAGACCAGAATATTGAACGGCAATCAACTCTCGGCGGCATTGATCGAATCCAACCTAATTTTAGCAACGAACAGAAAATGCTCGCCCTGAATGCACAATCCGATCCTAAATCTACCTTGGAACGCAATGCGCGGGACAATCTGATTCGAAACAGGACAGGCCCTGCACCCTCAAACCTCAAAATAGACTCAACAGGAGTTGAGGCGGGAACCCCGACTCCTGAAAATACAAACATGGCTCCTACTGAGCCTCGTTTTACCAGAAGAAAGTCCCGCTCAATGCAGTCTGTATCGGAGGGGGCGATCCAGCGCTCTTCACCAGAAACACCGGCAGGAAAAGCAAACCCGAATTCCGAACGTTTATTAGCGGAGCGAAGTACGCTGCCACTCACTATCAATCGGGAAGGGCCTCAACCTGATGCATTTCGGCCTAATTTTGATGCCGTTTCAAATCGTACTAAAGCTAATATCCCGGCAACATATCGATTAAGAAATCTGTCAAAACGTAAAGAAATTGCCCAACGTTTTGGTGGCACAGAAGAATCTGAAAGAGCAGTCGAATCGAGTTTGAAATGGCTGGCAACTCACCAGGAACAAGCCGGCTTCTGGGATGCGGATCGATTTGGTGCCGGAAAAGTCAGAATTGACGAACAGGGAATTGATCGGCGTAATGCCGGCGCTCAGGCTGATGCAGGTTTGACAGCCTTGTCAATTCTGGCTTTCCTGGGTGCAGGTTATACTCAGGATGAGGGACAATATTCTGACAACTTGAATCGTGCCATCCGATGGATGATTGATCAACAAAGACCCAATGGATTCCTCGGAGGTGAAGCAACCCATTATGCCCGTATGTATTCACATGCAATGGCTACTTACTCCCTGGCTGAAGCCTATGGACTTCAAAACGATCCCAAATCGAATCCAAAGCTCCGCGAAGCGATTGCACGCGCTGTCTCTTACATTGTAGAAAATCAAAACCCCTACGATGGTGGCTGGCGGTACGTCAAAGGCCAGAAAAGTGATATGAGTATGTTTGGCTGGCAGTTGATGGCTCTTAAAAGTGCAGAGATTGCAGGAATCCCGATACCATCAGATACCAAACAATTAATGGTCAAATTTTTAAAAGAGAGAAGCCTTGGAAAAGAGAATGGCTTAGCGACCTATCGCATGGTCGAACCGTCAACTCCTCCGACGCCTGCAATGACTGCTGAATCATTATTCTGTAAGCAAATGCTGGGCATCAGAAGAGATAATCCATCCTGCAGGGAAGCGATTCAGTTTATCGCAGAACGTCCTCCGCGCCTCTCAGAATATAACCTCTATTACTGGTATTATGGAACACTGGCCATGTATCAATATGGAGGTAATCCATGGAGAGAATGGAATGAAGACTTGCGTGAGTTATTGATTTCGGAACAGGTGACGCACGGCGAAAATGCAGGTAGCTGGGACCCGCGCCCGCCGTGGGGACCATATGGAGGGCGCCTGTACTCGACCACATTAAGCACGCTCTGCCTGGAAGTTTATTATCGGTTTTTACCACTCTATCAAATGGGAGGCCGATACGATGATGAATCCGCACAGGACTAAAACAAAAACCATTTCTACGCAGACTTTGAGCTAATTGATTCGTGTTCTCATTAATGCTTCACTACTCAGTGCAGTAGAGTCTCATTTCTCAAAGATTTAAATAGTTCCCTGAATTTAATACTGCCTACAATTCGTCTCTGTTCCGAAGAAAGAATCGACCGATGAATGCTTCGACGAAAGCATATGAAGAGTTACTCATACGACTTAAAAACACCGCTTTATTAGCTTCCTGCTCAGCAGTTCTGGAATGGGATGAGCAAACTTATCTTCCTCCTGAAGGGGCAGAACATCGCGCTAATCAGCTGGCTTTGCTGGCAGGCATGGTGCATGAGCAAGCCACAAATCCTGAGATCGGTAACCTGCTTCTTGAACTGGAATCGAACTCTTCCTCTATTGATGACGTATTCGAACAGGCGAATATCAGAGAAGCCCGTCATGAGTATGACCGAGCTACCAAACTTCCTCGACGGTTGGTCGAAGAACTTTCGAGGGTAGCCACGCTTTCACATCACGCCTGGGTACAAGCAAGAAAAAATAATCGGTTTAAAGATTTTTTACCCTGGTTAGAACAAATGATAGACCTCAAACGCGAACAAGCTTCCGCGACAGGCTATCAGGGGAAAAATGCCTATGATGCGTTGCTCGATGAATATGAGCCAGGAGCAACGTCTGAAATGATTGAACAGGCCTTTATTCCCCTGCGAAATGAACTTGTCTCTTTAGTTTCAGCGATCAAAAATTCGGGAGTCACACCTGACACATCCATCCTGACAAGAAAGTACCCTGTCGAAAAGCAACGTGAGTTCAGCGTGTCCGCCGCAGAAGCAATTGGCTTTCGGTTTGACGCTGGGCGTTTGGATATTGCAGCCCACCCATTCTGCAGTGGGATCGGACCAGGCGATTGTCGATTAACAACACGTTATGACGAACATCATTTTCCCGGCGCTTTCTTTGGAACCCTTCATGAAGCAGGACACGGGATTTATGAACAAGGACTTTGCAAAGAACATTTTGGGACCCCCTTAGGCAGTTCCACTTCTCTTGGAATTCATGAATCGCAGTCTAGAATGTGGGAGAATCTGGTTGGCCGAAGTCACGCTTTCTGGGATTATTTTTATCGACCTGCTCAAAAGCTGTTCCCGGAAGCACTAGGTAATGTCGATCAGGGAGCCTTTTATCGGGCAATCAATGATGTCCGCCCTTCATTTATTCGTGTAGAAGCAGATGAAGTCACTTATAACTTGCATATCATGTTGCGTTTTGAGTTAGAAAAAGCATTGATTTCAGGAGACCTGAAACCGGCTGATCTGGAAGCTGCCTGGAACGAAATATTCTTCGAATATTTTGGAATTACTCCTGATACTTCTGCCAATGGATGCTTGCAGGATGTTCATTGGAGTGCCGGATTGATTGGTTATTTTCCCACTTATGCTCTGGGAAATATGTACGCCGCTCAATTTTTCATCGCGGCAGAGAAAGAGTTGGGAGACCTCAGCCAACTCATCGCGAGAGGAGAGTTTGTCCCGTTAAAAGAATGGTTGAACCAAAACATTCACCAGCGAGGTAAGTTATTTCGAGCAAATCGCCTGGTTGAAGTTGTCGCTGGAGAATCTCTCTCCCACGAACCTTTAATTGCTCAGTTACAAAACAAGTACAGTGAACTCTACAACTTATAATGATTCCTCTGAAACAAACCTCTTTGCAGAAAGAGCGATAATGGCCAATAAAAGTATTAAACAGGATTTCCTACTGGCTCTTGCGCTCGTCGTTGCCGGAGCGGTTATTTTTTCCGCATGGTTTGGCTTTGGTTTGCCCGCCCCACAACAAACGACAGGGGGCCGCGCGTTTCTGAAGGTTGGGGAGACCGCCCCTTCCATCCAGGCAGCTGGCTGGGTAAATGGCGATCCATTGCAGGAACACGATTTAGCTGGGAAAGTAATCGTTGTTGATGCCTGGGCAACCTGGTGTGGGCCCTGCCGCCAGCAAGCCCCCCACATCGTCAAGACGTACCAGAAATTCAAGGATCAGAATGTAGCCTTTATTGGACTCACATCAGATGGCGAGGAATTGCTTCCCGAAATTCGACAATGGTTGAAAGAAACGGGTATCACCTGGCCAAACGGATATGGAGCCATCGATTCACTCATCGCTTTCAAAGCAGAAACAATTCCTCAAGTCTGGGTAATCGGCACTGATGGGAAAGTGGTCTGGAACGTAGATTCGGAACCAACAGAGTCCTTAGAGCAAGGTATCAGCCGGGCTTTGAGCCAGGCTCATTAAAAACATTCTTTGAGAATCAACCACCAAATTGATAATCTTTATTCATGATGAATAAATTATCTCAGGACTAACAGGGAATCATTATGAGCCAGCAGTTCGTTGTCCAGACTGTGAATGGTATCAACATGAGAGTTTTCATGGATGGTTCGGGGTCTCCCCTGCTCTTTGTACATGGATTTCCGTTAAACCACCAGATGTGGCAGACACAGATTGAATGGTTCAAAAAAAAGTTTACGGTACTCGCCCCGGATTTACGCGGTTTCGGCGCTTCCGATATCACTCGGGGGACTGTTACCATGGAGCAACATGCCAATGATCTGAACTCGCTCTTAAATGAATTGAAGATAGAAGAACCAGTCATATTTTGTGGCCTCTCGATGGGAGGATATATCGCCTGGGAATTCTGGAATCAATTTCCGCAACGCTTGCGCGCGTTCATTCTTTGTAACACACGTTCGCAGTCAGATTCAGTAGAAGGTATCAACAATCGGTTGAAAATGGTTGATCTTGTCTTGAAACACGGGCCGGAATCGATTTCATCTTCTATGATTCCAAATCTCATCAGCGAAGCCTCTCAACAAAATCAACCTGAAATTGCCAAAAGCCTGATCGAGATGATCGAATCGACGAACCGTGAAGGAATTGCCGCCAGCCAGCGCGGCATGGCAGTACGAAAAGATTACTCCGATAGATTAACCGATATCAAAGTACCCACATTATTGATTGTCGGAAGTGAAGATCAATTAACACCGCCAGAAGTTATGAAAAACATGTCTGCTCAAATACCTCACGTAAAATATATCGAAGTACCGGATGCCGGTCATATGTCACCAATGGAAGCCCCCGATTTTGTCAATCAGGCAATGGAAGAATTTTTAGCTTCCTGCTAATATTAGACTCAAAAACAAAGGAAGCTTTACGCTTCGACTTAACCGAATTGCCTCACAGAAATTTTTGTCATTTTTCATCGTTCCTGCTCGCGGATGAACGGTAAATTCTAATTACGATAAGGAACGATTATGGCCAAAAACCACTCCAAACTTTTTCTGGATATTGTTGATGATGCAAAGTCACGTGTTCTTGAATGTACGGTGCATGATGTCAAAACACGTCGAGAACAAGGAGAAGAATTTCACCTGATTGATGTCAGAGAAGACCACGAATTTAGTGCGGGGAGAATTCCCGGGGCAAAACACCTCAGCAAGGGAATTATTGAACGAGATGTGGAAGCGTTGATTCCGGACACGTCTACGCTTTTAATACTTTATTGTGGCGGCGGATTTCGTTCAGCTTTGGCAGCAGACAATCTGCAAAAAATGGGTTACACACAGGTCATCTCGATGGACGGAGGATTCAGTGGCTGGAAAGCCGCTGGCTATGAAGTTGAAACCGAGGCTTGAGTTTTCCTCATCAGATCCGACGCCATCACTTACCAGAAATTACATTCTGTTTTTCGCTGAGAGTCCCAAAAGAAAAGGGACAGTGTTTCATGGAACACCGTCCCTTTTCGTTTTGAATTTTTGGAAATATCCCTATCCACCCAACTCCCAGTTATAGCTGCTTAATTCCATCACGAGGAATATAATACCTAGAATCAAGGCCATTAAAGACACAAAAAGCAGTCCTACATAAATATTGGGGCCACCCGACTCTCCTGCGGCAGCTTTTCCCTTGGTTTTAGAGCTTCGAGTTGACATGGTCACCTTTCTCAATCACACCATTCTTGGCGGCGTCAATAACTGTCCCAACAGCTTTATCAGGATCTACATATACAAGTTCAATCTTTCCCAGATATTTTGGACGATTCCCATTCTCTTTAGTCCCAAAGCGATAAACGTACAATTGATGCCCTTTGCTGAGCCCGTCATCACTTCCCAGAGAAACTTCTACAAATTTTGTTCCATTCTGCTTATCTTTTTTCGTATTGATAATCAAACCTTCCACAGCTGGTGGCGGTGATTGCATACCGGCAATAGCCGGATCTTTGGGATCGACTCCGAGATTAGCGACGATCTTATTTAAATATTGAAGCTCATCGAGAACTTTATTGTGTTTGGCAACCAGATTTTTTTCCCGAATGGATTGAGTAAAAATAGTGTCTTCCAGATTTTTGATCTTCGCCCTTAAATCATTTACCGTATCGTGGAGTGTTTTATTCACAACACGTTGACGGTCTGACTCCTGACGTCGGAACTTTGCTTCTTCGCCAGTCGTTTCTGCCTGGGCTACCGAGGTGTCTCGTTCGGCTCGTACCGTTTCC
>NZ_CALFPF010000032.1 GCF_937919775.1 uncultured Gimesia sp. | reverse complement strand
GAATGAACGGGTTATCGCGGCTCGATGAGGTCTTTCACTCGATAATGCCAGGAAAAGCGAAAAAACCCTGGTTTTATAGGGAATTAGACTACTGTTCGGGCAGGCTGAGTCGCACCATTTTTACTTGTGATACGAAGGAAGATTGTGATTTCGTCTCAGAAGCCGGATACTGGATAAGACAGAGAAAACGATGACCTTTTCAAAGAGGATCCCCAGATGCGCTGTGATTTCAATCAAGTTGGCAGGACATTGCTGCTGTTGAGTGCTCTGTTCACATCGCCTGCGGTGGCAGAAGATCTTCAGCGGGGAAAAGCCTGGGAACTGCATTTGATTGATCAGTCCTCCCGGGGCGCGGATGGAGTGAAGCTGGCCGATTTCGACGGCGATGGTTTACAGGATATTGCCACCGGCTGGGAAGAAGGAAACCTGACCCGCGTCTATCGCAATCCCGGACCGGCGCTGGCAAAACAGCTCTGGCCGGCACAAACGGTGGGGACCACGCCGCAGGTCGAGGATGCCGCCTGGATTGATCTGAATCACGATGGCCGTCTGGAAGTCGTCAGTTGTTGTGAAGGGAAGAGCCAAACCATTTTTGTACATTGGGCTCCGGAACACGATCCGTTTCAAAAACAATGGCAGCAGGAGGTTCTGCCGGCATCGCAGGGCAAAATGATGTGGATGTTTGCCGTGCCGGCGCAAATTGATCAACAGCCGGGACTGGAACTGGTCGCCGGCGGAAAAGGGAAGGGGGCGCAGATCGGCTGGTTTCAACCGGGCGATAATCCGCGCCATCTGGCGGATTACCGGTGGACTTCTTTGTCGTCGGCGGGCTGGATTATGTCACTGTTTGCGCTGGATATGGACGGCGACGGGGATCAGGATCTGTTAACCACGGATCGCAAAGGCAAACTGCGAGGCTGTCGCTGGCTGGAAAATCCGGGCGCCCTTGCCGCTGCTACCGCTGCGAACTGGAAGAATCACAGTGTTGGCGGGGAAGATCGGGAAGTGATGTTCGCCCGCGTGGCGGACCTGGATCAGGACGGACTGCAGGATATTCTGGTGGTGACCCGCCTTCCCGATGAGTTACTCTGGTTCCGTCGTCTGGATCAAAGCGGTCTCAAGTGGGACAAGCGTGTCATTCCCTTTCCCGCCAATACAGGGCACGGTAAAGGGGTTGCTGTGGGAGATATGAATCTGGATGGACGACCGGACGTTGTTTTCAGTTGCGGCAGCGCTGAACCTCCCAAATCAGGCATGTTCTGGATGAGTTTTTCAAAAAGTGGATCAGAGTTGAAATGGGAAACGCACGAGATCAGTGGGCCGCGGGGGATCAAATATGACCGGATTGAATTGCTGGATCTCGATGCCGACGGCGATCTGGATGTGCTCTCCTGCGAAGAACGGGATCAGAAGCAAGGCCTGGGCGTTTTCTGGTACGAAAATCCGGCGAGATAAAAGGCCGCGGGGGCGGGTCGGCGATTTCAGAGAGTCTTTCAGAAGAACAGGACTTCCCGTTGAATGGTCTCGAACAGTCGTCTGAGCCAGACGTATCCCAGCGAACGTGTGCCGCAGTCGACTTGAGGGAGCACCGATGCGCCGGGGCGCAGCCCGGTGATCGATTCGTGATCCAGCTTCACCGTAATTTGTACGGTGGGATTTCCTTCTGCGTCCGGTTCTGCCGTGGCGGCGATGGTTTCGATCGTTCCCTGGTGGGTCTGATCGGGATCGGTTAACAGCAGAAAAGAGACGTTCAACGGTTTCTGACTTTGTCGCTGCGCTGCGAGAATGTGGCCGATTTCCGTATCGGGAACCTGCATTTTCAAGATCCACGGGCCTTTCAGGTCGGCGACCGTTAATAATCGCTGACCGCGCTGTACGGGACGGGCCAGTAATTTTTCCTGAAAATCCCAGGTCAGCACTTCGCCGGGCAGGGGGCTTTTCAGAGTCAAAGCGTCCTGCTGGTTTTTGAGAAGCGCGAGTTGCTCTTGCAGACTTTTCAGGCGTTCATTCAGTTCTTCCTGTTCGGCCGTCAGTCGATTTGCCTGTAGTAGCGCATTGGCGTCGGTCGCCTTTAATTCCAGTCGGGCGGACTGAATGACGGCCAGGCGTTTCTGGGCGGTTAGAATTTCACCATGCACGCGGCTGAATTCCAGCTCCAGATCGGAATCTCTCAATATAATCAGGGGACTGCCCGCTTGAACCTGCGCTCCCTGATGTACGAGGATCTGATCGACAACGCCGTCCGCCGAAGCAAAGATGTTCTGCTGTTCGACAGGTTGCAGCGTTCCGGAGCCTTCGATGGTAAAGTCGGCGGGGGTCAAAATGAGCACCGCGCCAATCACTGCCAGGATCGCGGCACCGGTCATGATGTTGCGCCACGTCATCTGTTTTCTGCGGACGGGAGAGTGAGACCAGTGTTTCAGGACCGGGAAAAAAGGGAAGCTCTCAAACTGGAGCGCATTAAACAACGCCGTTCCCCCATGCCGCGACACAGCCAAGGCCCGATCCAGCAATGTGCTGCCGGAATCGGCTTCATGAAACTGTTCCACTATAATGGCGCCTACCGTGAGTTCTGCGACAGCAGGCTGGTTCTGCTGCCGGGCTTCCGTGTCGTCAGGTGATTCTGCGGTAATATGCTTCAGGGGAAAAATCATCAAGGATCGCGAAGAGGCCAGATCGAGATACGCGTGCAACGGCTCTGTTATCTGGGGCGGATATTTTTGACCGGCTTCCATGATCCAGTACGGTCGATTCAGCGATTGAATACAGCCTGTCAGTTTTTCCAGCCGCTGTACCGATTCCGACCGTCGTTCAATTGCATCCACACCACTGGCGGCGATCAGCCGGTACGTGGAGCCGGTTCGCTGCAGAACAGACAGCCGATCGCAGTCGATTAAGATTCTGCCTTCATTGGCGATGATATAAGCGGTTTGCTGCGAATCTAAATGTAAATGAACGTGTTCCGAGAAACGTTCAAACTGTTCCCAGAGCGTTTCCAGTTCCTGCAGTTTCTGTAATTTCTTCGACTGACAGAAGTCTTCGGAAATTTCGCATAAGGCACCGATGAATCGGAGATATCCATCCTGTGCTGCGAATGACTTGGGAGGCTGGTGAATGACTTCCAGAATCCCGGCTGTCGCTGCAGGGTGATTCTCAACCGTGATCGGGCAGAGGATGAGATTTTCGCCGGTGGGGTTCTTGCCGCGGTGCTGTTCTGAGAGTCCGGAACGGGCAGCGATGGACGTCGGCCGGTTTTCCTGCAGGGCTTCTTTGAGCAGCAGGCGATGTTGCTCGATTTCCTCTGGACTGAAAGGGGCAGACGCATTCGATTCCGGGTTCAGGCCGCGACTCAGGTAAATTTCCAGAATCCCTGTGGAATCGGGAAGCCAGAGAATGCCCCCCAGCGCAGACATGCCGCGCACGGCGCGCTCGAGCAGCTCCGTGTAAAATGTTTGACTCGAAATCTCTGTGCGGGAGAGTTGGGCCAGCCCCAGAACGAGCTCTTCAATCTCCTGCCAGAGATTCGCTATAGAAGCGGATTCATCAGTCGTCATGCGATTTGTATGAATGAGGGTTAGATCAATATTGGTCCGAGATCAACCGGTTCACGCCCCGGGTGGATACGGCCTTGCTGCATCCTATCACAGTCACGGGAAGGGTACTCTGATTGAGCGAGGAAAAGCGGTCAGGCTTCTCAAAGTAATTGCGGTACCACTTTAAATCATTGCGCAGATTCTCTGATTGTTTCAACGTAACGGGATGTGGAAGGGGATGTTTACGTGAAGATAGATAATATGCGTTGAGTGCGGGTGACTAATTGGGTCTGCCGGTTGTCCGATTGTGAGGAATATTCCGAATGTGCCGAGATTTTGCTTTGGGGGGACATGGTCTGGAGCCGATGAGAAGAGAGAGTGTGTACCTTTTTTATCGATGGTCCCGAATGACCAAGGTTGTTTCATGAACTGTTTCTTAGCCCGGATTATGCTCCTGTTAGCCGCAGTTGTAATGATGGGCCCAGGGTGCAGCCGCTTTCTGAAGACTTCTCTGCAAGAAGAATTTGTAGAAAACGAAGAAGTCTATCAGCGCGCACTGACTCAGATTGAATATCCCAATGTCGAGACAGTCGATGAAGGAGATACAGTCGGCACACTGGCGCCGGCGAGTCTTTCCAGTATGACAACACCCGATTATTGGGAACTGTCTCTGGAGCAGGCCGTGCGTATGGCGCTGCAGAGTTCGAAAGTTCTCGGGGACGTGGGTGGCGTTTCTTTGAATACGCCTGCCGCCCTGCATACCAAATATGATGCCGCGATTATCGACGCCGATCCCCGCTATGGTGTGGATGGTGCGCTCAGTGCCTACGATACGACACTTTCAGCCAGTACGTTTTTCGAGAAGAACGATAAGGCATTAAACAACGTATTCTTTGGTGGTGGAACGCGCCTGTTACGACAGGATGCGATGGTGGTTCAGGCGCAGTTAACAAAACGCGCAATGACCGGTACCGAGCTGACCTTACGGGATTACATCGATTACGATGCGAATAATTCGCCCGGTAACCAGTTTCCTCAAGCTTACCAGAACAACATCGAAATGGAATTTCGTCATCCTCTGTTAAGAGGGGGCGGGGTCGATTTTAATCAGCTCGCAGGTCCGAGTAACATTCCGGGTGTGGTGAATGGTGTGATCATCGCCCGGATCAATACGGATATCAGCCTGGGAGAATTTGAAATCGCGGTTCGGGATCTGGTGAGTGATGTAGAGAATGCCTACTGGGATCTTTATTTTGGTTATCGTGATCTCGATGCGAAAATCATGGCCCGCGATTCTGCATTAGAAACCTGGCGTCGAATTCGTGCGTTGTACGAAAACGGACGGCGGGGCGGCGAAGCCGAAAAAGAAGCGCAGGCCCGCGAACAATATTTCCGTTACCAGGCAGAGGTGGAAAACGCGTTAAGCGGTCGGCTGTTGAATGGCACCCATACCAACAACGGCAGTCAGGGGGGCACGTTTCAGAGCAATCATGGCGTGTATGTGGCAGAACGCCGATTGCGGATGCTGATGGGCATCCCCATTAATGATGGTCGATTGATTCGCCCCGCCGATGAACCTTCTCTGGCACGCGTCGAATTTGACTGGGAAGAAACTCTGGTGGAATCGCTGGAACGCCGACCGGAAATCCGTCGTCAACGCTGGCAGATTAAAAAACGGGAACTGGAACTGCAAGCCAACAAGAACTTCATGAAACCTCAGTTGGATCTGATCGGCCGTTATCGTTGGCGTGGTTTTGGCCGCGATTTTCTGGCAACGGGAGGTCAAACCGGAGAGTTTGACGGTGCCTTGAATAATCTGTTCGATGGCAATTTTCAGGAGTGGCAGATGGGGCTGGAACTTTCCGTGCCTCTGGGTAAACGCCAGGCGCATGCCGCGATGCGACACGCCGAATTACAACTGGCCCGTGATCGGGCAATTCTGCACGAACAGGAACGGACGATTGTCCAAAGTTTGAGTAATGCCATTGCGGACGTGGATCGTGCCTATTCGGTATTACAAACTACTTTTAATCGTCGGCATGCCGCCCGACAGGAAGTCGCTGCCGTGCAGGCTGCTTATGAATCAGACAATGCCACACTGGATCTGCTGTTGGAATCTCAGCGCCGTCAGGCGGAAGCGGATGGCAGCTATTACCGGTCGCTGGTCGAGTATTCGCTGGCGCTTAAGAACGTCCAGTTTGAAAAAGGTTCATTGCTCTCTTATAACAACATTTATCTGGAAGAAGGTGGCTGGCCTGCCAAAGCGTATATCGACGCAGAGGAACGGGAACGCCTGCTGGGTCGCGTGAGAAAAATCGCAGAGGCGCCGTCTTATACCGGCAATCTGAGCCAGGGGATTTATCCTCAATTACTGGTTCCCGGCGAAGTACCAGCGGAACGGCCACAACCGACTCCACAGACCATGCCGGAACCGATGCCTGAGAATTTTGTGCCTCCCGTGCCGGGGGTTTCGAATGAAGCCGCCTCGATTCCTGCTGCCAGCGGGATTCAATCGGTCGATTTCACGCAAATGGCAGGCTCTCAAAATCAGGTGCAGAATCCGGACACGCTGGAGCGACCTGCTGGCCGAGGGGAAGCTCTGCAAAGCAGTCCACCCGGACTGGACGATGATTTTCAACCAGGTTTGAAAGCCGCCTTTTTTGGCGCGGAAACTCAGCCGAATGCGGTAAAGTCATCCGCTTTCGAGCAACCGTCGACCGACTTTCGGTCCCCTGAGGTACAGGCAGAAACGCCGACGTTGAGAGCTGCACGCCAGAACCAGACGCCGGAATTTCCCCTCAGAGGGGGTTCGCGTGAGCAGGACCCGTTTCGTGACTACCGGAATTCCGGTCCCCGCTGGGAACCGGTGCCCATTCCCGAAACAAAGAGGCGGAATTTAAGGGACTTTTCCGGTCAAGTCCAGCGATTCCCCTTAAAAGAGGGTGACCAGTCAACTTCTGAATAATTCCAGGCAAACCGTCCCGGAAGAGTTATCATTGACTGAGAACGCGGGAAATCTTCGTCAAACCTCAGAAATTCGCCAAAAATACTGTATTGGTGTTACTTGCCTCTCTTTCAGGATTGATATAACGTAAGAAGAATCAGTATAGTTTAACCAGAGTGAATTCTGGTCTGTGGAAATAGGCATCTCCTGTGAGATGTTCTTTTTTTCATAGAGACTATAATGCAACCAGTGTGTCTTGATTTCAGATGGTTTTCATTCAAGGCACAAAACCTGTTTTTTTTCATTACTAAGGAGAATAAGCAATCGAAACAACGCAGAGACTTAATGACCAGATTCGGATTAGTCCGGTACGGGTCATTGATCAAGACGGGGAACAATTAGGAGTGATCCCTACCGCGGAAGCTTTAAAGTTAGCGATGGAGGCAAATCTCGATCTGGTTGAAGTTGCCTCTGATGCCAAACCCCCAGTCTGCCGGATTATGGATTATGGGAAGCTGAAGTACGAGCGCAAAAAAAAGACCAGCAAAAACACCAAACAACACCAGGTGCAGTTAAAAGAGATTCGGATGCGTCCGAAAATCGGCAAACACGACATTGAATTTAAGCTGAAAAGCGCCCGGAAATTTCTGGAACAGAAAGACAAGGTCAAATTCAACATCATGTTTCGCGGTCGCGAAAATGCGCATCATGAACTTGGTCGAACCATCCTGGGAGACATCCAGGAACAGCTTACCGAGATTGCTAAAGTGGAACAGTCTCCCACAATGGCCAGCGGACGGAATATGATCATGGTTCTCGCTCCCCGGTAATCGCTGTTGCATTCAAAGCGATTTATGGGGCAGGAGTGAAATTGGGAAAGCAGGCAAGACTTAACCGGCTCCCTGTGCGCGCAGTCCAGGGAGGCCTGGCTCATCTTTCCGTCTGTTCTGGAATTTTTTGGATCTGGAATGCCCGGTCGCAGTGGGTTTCTCTGACCTGTTATAGTTCTATCCAGCTTCCGGTACGATGACTTTCCACAATCGCCTCGATGACTTTCATATTTGCAATGGCATCTTCAAGCGGTGTGGGAACGGGCATGTTGTTGAGAATCGCCTGGGAAAACAAGTCTCCCTGAATCGTGTACTGATTGCAGACTTTCAGTTCGACTTCTTTGATCTCAACGCGCGTCTGATGCCAGATCTTACACGGGCGATCGGTGGGGGCATTAAAAGGAATTTCGATTTCCAGCCTGCCCTCAGTGCCGTGAATGTGAACGCGTTGATACGGGTTGAGCTGTGTTGAGCAGGTGAATGTGGAAGTCCCATTCCCGAAATCCAGAGTGGCGGAACTCAGTCGATCAGTACCAAGGGCGCTGTCGAATTCGAGAATACCGGAAACGCGTTCGGGTTCGGCATCGAAAATAAATCGCGAAACCGAAATGGGATAACAGCCAATATCCATTAACCCGCCTCCCCCGATTTCGGGCTGGTTGCGGATGTTCTGGGGATTGTCGTTAAAGTAGGAGAAAAAAGACTGGATGGTGCGCAAATCTCCGATTTTCCCAGCGCGAATCATTTTTCTGGCCGTCCGCCACTGGGGATGATGGCGGTACATGAAGGCCTCCATAACCTTCAATTCGGGATGTGCGCTGGCACAGTCAAGCAGTTGCTGGCCTTCAGCCGCCGAGAGGCCGATCGGTTTTTCACACAGCACATGTTTCCCGGCTTCGATGGCTTTGATCGACCAGGGAACATGCAGATGATTCGGCAGGGGGTTGTAGATGGCATCGATGTCCGGGTCTGCCAGCAGGGCTTCATATGAGCCATAAGCGCGCGGAATGCCCAGGTCTTTCGCGACTTTTTTCGCCAGCTCCGGAGTGCGCGAGGCAATCGCAGCGACTTCGCAGAATTCCCCTTTTTGCATGGCGGGAATGACCTGCACGATTCCAATTTTCGCCGTACTCAGAATACCCCAGCGGATTTTGTCGTTCATTGTTAATGCTCGTTTGATAAAAACTTTGTTGTGAGAGTGAACGCGGGAGCCATTCACGAATCATGTAACAAAACGAGCGGTCTGTAAAGCGAGTCAGGGCGGACACACAAAAATCAGATTGAATGAAACCACTGGTCACGGTTCTTAAGACGCGTTCCTGCGCAGGTTATGGGCGCATCTTTAAATCAAAGTTTCCTTCGTTTTCTCCGGCTTTGATTTCCAGCTTCAGGCGGGAACTCGTGTTGTAGGGCGCGGGAATATATTGTTCCGTTTCTTCCATCGTGGTGCCAGCCGGCGCATCAGGGATCTGAATCTTGTTGCCCGTGTTGCGAATGGCAATGATTTCGATTTTGTGGTTGCCGACTGCCGGCGCTTTATTCAGATCAAACTGGTAATGGCCGTCTTTGATCTCTGCGACCGTCAACTTTCCAACCGTGCCGACTTCCGGGATGAATCGGATTTTTCCCGAGGCGAGCGGTTCACCATTAATCGTGACCATTCCTTGAACCGTTCCTTTCTCGTAGGAAAACTCCGAACTACCACAACCCACTGCAGTTGATATCAAGGCGAGCATCAGGAGGCGAAACGGCATGGCAGAGAGGCTTTCTTAAGTCTGAGCAGTGGCTGTGCAGGTTGATTCAGATGGTGGTCAAATTTCACATGAAGTAGAAATCAGCCGAACCAGATTTATCTGTCTGGTTCGGCTGAATCTGATGGCTTGCTTAAAATTCGCCGATGACGTTTCCATCTCCCATCGAACCCAGATATCTCCAGGTGGAGAGATTGACGTTTTCGCTGACAAATCGCACGGCGCCATCGGCCATGCCCATGTGGAGGCCGCCGACATGAGGGCTGCCGAACGAATAATTGCAGTCTCTCCAGGCGCCCGGTGCGAATGACAGAACGCAGTCTTCGATGGATCTAAAGGGGGGCATGAACGTGGATCTGACGGAATGGTGCTGGCCTTCAGTCCAGAAAGCATGGCGACGGACGGTGACATCACCGTCATCAATGGCGGAAACCGTGCCTGAATAATCGGTTCTCAGGTCATTCTGTTCCGCCTCTCCCATGATGAACGTATTCGTCGTTCCGTCGGTCACATCGCGGAAACGGGTACTGCTGTTAGGGGTCATGATTCCAGAGTCAAAGGCGTTTGCACTACCAAAATAAATCGCCCAGAATTGGCCGTTTCCGGTGCCGTATTTATTTCCCGAACTGAATGCATAACTGCTGGCAAAGCTGGAACCCGCGTCCGAAACGTCCAGGTGGCCGTCACGGGGATTGGTATTGGTACTCAGCAGTCTGGAATTCGCAGAAGGGCACTGGAAAATCGGCAGCTTGGTTTTAGCCAGGAATGCGTTTTGATTATAAGTCTGCCCTCCACCAGATTGATCGGGGCCGCCGCCGGTTCCAATGTCAAAGTTATACAAATTATAGAGTGATGACTGATCCATGAAAGGCAGCAGCATCACGAAGCCGGTGGCGCGAATTTGAAGGCTGGTGACAGTGCTGCTCGGGTTGGGGCGCGAGAAATAACCGGCGGGGAACATTTTGTGTGTCCCGTGGTAATTGTGCAAAGCCAGGACGATTTGCTTGACCTGATTCTTGCAGGTGGAACGTCGGGCCGATTCGCGTGCCTGCTGTACGGCTGGCAGTAATAAAGCAATGAGAATGGCAATGATCGCAATCACAACCAGCAGCTCTATCAAAGTAAAGCCGGTTTTCTGTCTCTGTTGAATCATGGAAGTGCTCCTTGAAAAAAATAAAAAAATCAATACCAGTGATGAGTTCAAAATAAATGAAAACGGGGTTGGCCTGTGTCGAGCATACCGCAAGCCGTTATTGATAGCGGATAACATAGTGAGAAGGTTGTCAGTTTGGTTTTTCAGCTTTGAATTTTAGCAGCGGGATTATCGGGGAAGCTGAAAGCGTTCAGTTGGCAACTGTCTATCTTAAATTATTTCTCTCTCTCGGGCAACTGCGATGGTGTAAATCAGTGATGTAGCGGTGCTTTGTCTAGAGTGACTTTGCTGTCAGCAGTCGTAGGAGGGCAGCAAAAACCCCTGTCGAAGTGCTGCTGTGAGTGTTGTCATCAGGATGTTGGAAGCACTGTCTGGTAGGTTTGAGGAGATGGCTGCTGGAATGAGGTCGCACAAAAAATCTGACAGGGCGTCAAAAGTAGATGGTGTTGTCCGTAATGGGTGCTGTGTTGTATCTGATAAAAAAGAATAGGCGAGGCTCGGGAGGTGATTGATTGCAGTTGTCTGCAAGGTATTGCATCGTCGGGTTTTGCCAACTGTCCCCATTATTGAGAATTTATAATCGCGTATCTCCCGACTCCAAGAAACTTGCTGCTATTGATCTGAGGATGGATTGCTTAGTTTTCTTGATGCCTCTATCCTTCCTGATGAATTGGGATTTCTTCTCTAGAGCCGGGTAATAAGTCCGCTTTGACCGTCGGTCGCCAC
>NZ_CALFPF010000031.1 GCF_937919775.1 uncultured Gimesia sp. | reverse complement strand
ATCAAAACCGTTATCCGTTTCAACGACTCTGCGAACAGACGTTCTCTCTCGATGAAATCTCTGCTGCTTTTACGGAATCAGCGAATCGTCGTTCGTATCGCGTGGCCGTACTGCCGAACCAGAAACCCTGATTTAGAAATCAATTTCAGCCGACTGGCCCAGATCTATCCCGCCACCACCAGGATTTGCCGTTCGATTGTACCGGCTGGCGGGTTGCTGCTGTCCTCTGCTTTGTGAAGCGCGCCTGGGCTGAGCAGAAGCTTGAGCACTTTGCCCTCTTTCCTGCTTCAGTGAGTTTCGCGGCACTTGCTGCGATTCGGGTGCAACGGCCACTGTCGAATCATTCTGATTATCCGTTATCTGGCGACCGTTGAAGGAAACGCGCGACGCAATGGGGAGCGGACGTGACTTGCGACTGTCGCTGTCCTCCTGATTCAAACTGGCCATCTCGATTTGCTCGTCGATGGAAGCAGACTCAGGTAAAGACTCAGGCTCATTTTCGTCCTGGTCAGGACTCTGTGATCGAATCACGAAGTTTTTGTTCTCTGTCGCTGGTTGCTGTTTCGGCTCTGTCGCTGCCAGTTGCTGACCGGCGGGAAGATTCAATGCAGGGCTGCCGGCCAGAATCCAGCTACCCCAGCGTTGTTCCAGTTCTTCGACACTTTTGTATTTGTATAGTTTTGCGATGGCATCGTCCCAGCCATTTTTGTGAGCGTCTTCCAGAAACATCAGATAGCGTTTTTTGCCACCGGTCTGCAATAGAAAGTCTGCCAATGAATAACCTTCGGCATACAGCGTGAGTACCTGTTGCATTTCAGAAGGATATTCTGTCATCGCCAGCAGATTCCTGAGGGGAATTCGTTTGTTTGTTCCCATCACCTGCTCATTCAACAGCCTTTGACGTTTTTTCTCTGACTCGTGTTCGACAATGGTCGCAGCCCCTTCATCAGCCCAGCGGGGAAGCGGGCGACGAAAGTGGCAGGCAAAAATCGTGTGATTGACTTCGTGTGGTAAGACCGAATCCAGAATTCGTTCCAGCGTTCCCTGGATCTGCATGTCCCAGCCAAACACCTGACCACGGTCGAAGGAAAACGTGGTTGCTCCGCCGGCACCGTAATCACCGACTTTGACTTTGATGGGACAAGGGGAATACCATTTCGGCAATTCATGACCCAGCCAGGTAATGGCCAGTTCCTTGCGATAGATTTCGGCGGCATCACCAACCTGTTTGGCAATTTCCGGCGTAGGTGCATGAGTAATAAAATTCGGGGTTTTGTAAGAGGCTCCCAGAGATAAAAATGAAGCCAAAACCAGAATGAAAAAGCGACAGAGTTGAGCTTCCATGCCCTCTTGTTCCTTTTTGATGCAGCCGAAGATGCGGGTCTTCAGCTGACAAACTCTCAATTGATTGTAACGGGATAGTTTTGGGTCGATCACTCGAAATGGGGTTTTGAGATATGATCGCTGGGTGAACCTGAGGTTCGGTTACCTGAAACCATCGTCGGTGAATTCCATTCAGACGATTTGGGATAAGTGACAGGTAATGCCGCTTACCGCAAACATGAGACCAATGGCCCGAAAAAAGAAGAAGTGGTCTTGCCAGATCCGTTCAAGCGACCCGCTAAGCCACTTTATTTTATACACTTACAACACAACCACAAAAATGTTTGTAAGTTTGGCCGCCTCAAGGCAGGCGCAAAATGCTTTGTAGAAATTGCAAATGAGACCAGATAACGAACGGAAATGCAATTTTTACAAAAGAGACATCTGGTGGACAGAAATACGTCAAAAGCGAAGGCGGGCAAAGCCCCAGCCCAGCAGGAAACCGACCAGCATCAGAACTCCCAGTTCGGTGATGCGCTGGGTTTGACTCTGTGTTGTGTTGAAAAACGCCTGATAGGCAAAGCCCAGCACCATAAACAGTGCAGCGCCATATTTAGCAAAACGCACCCGGACTTCACGAGGAGTCGCATCAGAGTCGCCGGAGGCCTCACCGGTCGGGAGGGACTCTTGTCTGGAATCGTCTACCTCGGAATGCTGCTCATTCACGATTCTCAAGCCTCGACTTCCAGTTTTTGCAGCTCTTCAATAATCATCCAGACCAGTTTTTCCAGGTTTGATCCCGTGGCAGCGGAAATCTGCATCACCGGATGCCCCAGTTCTTCTTCCAGCAATTCCGTGATTATCTCGGCGTCGGGAAGTTCGCTTTTGGTGATCACAACGATTTCCGGCCGTTCCATGAGCGACTGATCATAGAGTCGCATCTCTTCCCGAATCTGACGGTAGTTCTGAATCGGATCGGTCTGATCCATGGGTGCAGGTTCTACCAGATGCACGAGGACCTTTGTCCGCTCTACGTGCTTGAGAAATTCATGGCCTAAGCCCACACCTGCATGTGCACCTTCAATCAAACCGGGAATATCAGCCATCACGAACTGATGATCAAAGCCGACGCGTACCAGTCCTAAATTAGGATATTTTGTGGTAAAGGGGTAGGCGGCGATTTCGGGATGCGCTTTGGAAAGCCGGCTCAAAAGGGTCGATTTGCCGGCATTGGGTTTCCCCACCAGTCCGACATCGGCAATCAACTTCAATTCGAGGGAAATATCCCGCAGTTCGCCCAGACCTCCCGGTTCATATTCACGCGGTGTCTGATGGGTGGCGGTCGCGAAATGACGATTGCCTCGGCCCCCTCTGCCTCCTTTGGCTATGATCACACGGTCACCGTTCTGTTTCATATCGCGTAACAGGTGCCCTCGCTTAGTGTCCAGCACCAGAGTGCCTGGCGGGACCATGATGATGGCATCCTGACCGCATCGTCCGGTCTTCAGACTGCTCTGACCGTGGCCGCCGCGTTCCGCGTTCCAATGTTTATGTCCAATGAGATGCGACAGGCTGCTGACGTTGTCATCGGCGAGTACGACCACGTCTCCCCCTTTGCCGCCATCTCCCCCATTCGGACCGCCGCGCGGGACGTGTGATTCCCGTCGAAAACTGGCACAACCATCTCCACCATCACCGGCTTTACAATAAATATCGACACGATCTAAAAACATAATTATCCGTCTACAATCACTTATCTATTCAGGACTGTGCTTAAATACCCCGTACTTTCAGGGGCTGATTTCAGAGAAACATTGATTCACCAAAAAAGCTCACGGAGTACACAAAGAAGACATTGTTCGTATCTTCTGTTCGATTCGGAGTTTAAGAAAAACCAATGGCTTTGAGTTTGACCTTTGTATTTGATTTGTGCAAAAACGCATCCTGCATTTTCCAGCATGACAAATCGAAGATCGTAGAAACGACCCTCTGTTACAAAGTTACCGCAGGAGTCTCTCATTGTAGATGTTCTCCTATAAAATACGAGTGCCGATTCGTGCTTTCTTCTACAATCCCGGCCATGAAATGCGAACGACAGCGATTATACTGCCAATCCCGGAAACAAACTTTGGGAATTCATTACCGATAAGCCATTTCAAGGCAGCCACTTACAGCCTTTTGGCCCTCCTGATTTCGGATTGACCCGTTTTGAGCATCCTTTTATACTCTCGCCCCCCTGAACATGCCCGCAAGGATGCGACAAAGGAATGGTGCGATGAGTTCCCTGCCTGTAAGGTCGGTAATTGAATTTTCCCAGTTTGACCAGTTACGCGATGCGCGTGAGATCATATTCAGCGAAGCCGACGCGCTGCGCCAGATGGGGCGCGCCCTGGGAACCGAACTCTGTGACGCCGTCGATTTAATACTCTCGCGCAAGGGAGCCGTCATTTTAACGGGCATGGGTAAAGCGGGACTCATCGCACAAAAAATCTGCGCCACCTTTTCTTCGACAGGCACGCGTTCTCATTTTCTACATCCGGCAGAAGCCATTCATGGAGATCTGGGCTGCCTGCACTCCGATGATATCATCCTGGCACTTTCCAACAGTGGCGAAACGGAAGAACTGCGCCGTCTGCTTCCGCTGCTGCAGAAAATGAAGCTTCCCATCATCGGCATCACGGCCCGCGAAACCAGCGCTCTCGGACGCGCTTCTCAGGTCGTGTTACGCTTAGGAGATTTAAAAGAAGCCGGCCCGCACCAGTTGGCACCATCAACGACAACAACTGCGATGCTGGCAATGGGGGATGCCTTATCTCTGGTGATCAGTAAAGCCCGCGGGTTTACGCCATTGGAATTTGCCACATTTCATCCTGGCGGGAGTCTGGGGCGGCGTCTGACCAAAATCAATGAAGTCATGCGTCCTCGAAAAGAAGTGCGTGTGACTTCAGAAAGCAGTTCGATCCGCGAAGCCTTTGTGCGACTGAGTTGCCCCGGCAGACGTAGCGGTGCCGTGATTATCGTGGATGATTCGGATCGGCTTACAGGTATCTTTACCGACAGTGATCTCGCCAGACTGCTTGAAGAGCGACGCGATGTACAACTGGATCGACCGATTTCCGAAGTCATGACGGCTCGGCCTATCACCATTCAGTCCGATGCTTCTCTGGAAGCAGCCGTGGAATTACTAAAATCGCGCAAACTCAGTGAATTGCCTGTTGTCGATCGCGAACATCATTTAGCAGGCTTGATTGATATTACCGATGTCATTGGCTGGCAGCCGCAACTTGAGCCCGTCAAAGCGAATCATTCAGCGGGGTAACCCGACTTTTCCTTTCTGCAAACCACATCTTTTTTTAGAAACGACCTCTCCCTTTCCATGACCGAAGCCATTCAGCATAACAGGAATGGATTATTCGATCGCCTGATAGCCAGCCGGCTGTTGTTGACCTGGTTCACAACAGTTTCACTGACCGGCGCGTATCTGGTGTATGCGCAGACGCTGCAGCATGTGATCAAGGAAAAAGTGATTCGCCGGGAATTTCCGGAAGAGGTCTTCACATCGCGGGCTTATGCTTCCGGAAGCAATGAGCAGGCCAAAACGTTTCTTCCTGAAAGTCCCTGGGCCGCCAATGCCCGTTATCAGTTTAAGGACGAAAACACCTACATTTATACGGAAAGCTGGGAACAGGAAGAGGAAAAAAAAGCAGCCCGTTTGAAACCGTTTGCGATGTTGATGTTCGATCCCAAAAAAGGGGAGTCCGTCGCGCCGTTTGCCCTGATGAGTGAAGAGGCGCTGGTACGCTTTGAACAGCCCTTTGGCATCAAACATACCGATCCCGGCCGGATGATTGCCGGCTCTCTGGAAGGCGTTGTAAAAATTACAGGCCCGAACGGACTGATCATTTATGGACGTAACTTCTTCTATGAAGAATCGTCGATGAATATCCGGAGCGACCATGAGGTGCAGTTTGCGTACGAAGATCATCGCGGCCGCGCACGGGGCATCGAAATGAAGCTGATTCCTTCCGCCACCAAAACGAAAGAACTCAAGCCGGCTGCCGATGGCATTCGTGAGATCGTATTACGGCGCGACGTGCTGATGATCCTGGCATTGAAAAAAAGCAAAGAGCCCTCCCAAGACGAAGCGTCCCGTTATGCCACGGTAAAAAGCACCGGCAGTTTTACCTTCAACCTGGAATCGAATCAGGGGACGTTTACTGAGAACGTGCGCGTGCATCATCCGACCAACCCTACACAGGCCGATACACTGGAATGCGATAATCTGCAGTTACAGTTTGTTCGCAAAGCAGAAACCATGGAAGGCGCAGCAGACAAACAGACGCCGTCCATACACAAATCTGATCATGCCAGCGGCAAACTGGCATTCCAGGAACTGATTGCCACCGGCAAGAACGTCACATTGATTTCCGAAGAAAAACAACTCTCCGGTTGGATGACACGGCTTTCTTACAACGAAGAAACCAAAACGATTGTCCTTACGGATGAACAACGGTCTGTCCGCATTTTACAGCAATCCTCAAGACTCCTGTGTCCTGAGATTACCATTCATCAGAATCAGAGCGGGCAACTGGAAACGATCATCTGCAAGGGAGCCGGCTGGATCAAACATGAGGATCCGAAAACAGGTCAGTTAACGCTGGCTGCCCAATGGGTCAAACAGATGAAAAAATCGATTGACCCGGAAACAAAACTGGAACTGGTAGAGCTGGAAGAACAATGCAAGGTCAGACAGCCGGCAGAGGGGTTTGAGCTGGATGCACAGAGCATTCGCCTGTGGCTGAAAGGGTCTCTCCCTTCAATCGAGAAAACCGATTCCATTCAACAGGGCTCCGGGCAGACTGAACTCAGCAACTCACAAAAGATGCAGAATAAACTCGACCCGTATAAAATGATCGCAGAACAGAACGTCGCCATTTCCAGCCCTCAACTCAGAGGAGAAACTAAACGGCTCGAAGTCTGGTTTGATCAAATCACAACACCGCAGTCGGCACCGAATGCCCCCCTCAGTGCGCAATCGGAACCACAGCAACCAGCGATCAAACAACCTGCCATCAAACAGGCGGCCTTTGCCGTTGATGATCCGGTCCCTGCAGGTCCTTTTTCGATTTCACCTGACAAGACAGCACCTTCCAGTGACAGTTCGCTATTGAATGCCCCGGAAGGACGGGCCACGCTTCCACCACGCAGCACACCTTTTGGTTCAACAGACAACCAGCCAGCGAAAGTTACTCCAGAACCGGTAATGGTGATCGCAGACCTGATCAAATTGCGTGTGAATAAAAATGCCCTCGGGAAAGCCGAAGTGGCAGAAGTCTGGACCGAAGGAAATGTTTCGGTCGAACAGTTTCACGGCAAACTGGAAAAACCGCTGTATATCACTGGCAATCAGTTGCACATCAAAAACAAAGGGGACAACGATCAGGTGCTGCATGTGATTGGCAGCCCTGCCAAAATTAATGAACGGGGTTTCCAGATTGAAGGCGAGAATATTTTTCTGTATCGCCTGGCGAATCGGGCCGAAGTGCAGGGAAAAGGATTGCTGCTGCTCCCGGTGCGTGGCGGAAAAAAATCGGCCGCCGGTCTGTTATCGGGCGCCGAGGGCATTACCAAAGACCACATGACGGAACCGACACAGAACGATCAACCGGATCAGGATAATGTTCTGGAAATCCACTGGGATCAGGAGATGATCTTTGACGGGCTGACTGCCAACTTCTTCGGCAAGGTCAGAACCAATATGGGTGACAACCGGCTGCGTTGTCAGGAAATGGATGTCATCCTGTCCGACCGAGTCTCCTTTACTGAAAAACAATCGGACAAAAAAGAAGAGAAACCCACCGTGCATTTCATTACCTGCCGGGATGGAGTGGAGGTCGAAAGTAACGAATATCTGGACAACCGATTGATTGGGATTCGCCGTGCCAGTTTCTGGCAGATGAATGTCGATCAGAAAACCGGCAACGCCGAAGCACGCGGACCCGGCTGGCTTGTGTTATGGAGGCGAGAAAATCCCGGCCAGCAGCCATCCCAGACCAAGGTCTCACAAGCCAATCTTCCTCAAAAGACCGACACCGACAGTTGGACTTACACCCGCATCGACTTTAACGGCAAAATGGCGGGAAATGTGGAGCAACACAGCACGACCTTCGATGATCGCGTCCAGATTACTTACGGCGGTGTGAAACGGCCTCTGGATAAAATTGATCCGGATAAATTGCCTCCCGGCGCCGGTTCGATGCGGAGCAACAGCCTGAAACTGATTCAACACGAAATCAACCATCAGAAAAAGAAATTCATTTCGATGCTGGCCAAAGGCAACGCGGAAGTGGAAGGGAATACACTCATCAAAAACAAAAGTACCCCGACAAGCCAGAAGTTTAGCGCGAGTGCAGATACGATCAGCTTTGATGAATCAAAAGATTTATACATGCTGCGTTCCTTTGGGAACCGCAAGGCAACCCTGCGCAGGGATTCTCAGGCTGGCAAGGACCCGAATCAGGGTGTCGTCGCGCAACAGATTGAGTTCTCTCCCACCCATGACCGCGTCACATTACACGGCGTAACCGGCTTACAGGGACTGCCCTGATCAAACTCTCGGCTAATTTATAGAATAATTCTTTTTTCCTCTGATGCTCTCGTCTACAATCGAAACAGGGAGTTTTCTTCCCGTACTGCTATTTCATAAGGAACACAGTCGTCATGTCTGTTCAGCACCGTCAACCTGTGCCATTCAAATACGGGTCAGCCAGCCCTGTAAAGAAACAGGTTGTTTGTACGGGCCGGCCGGGTGGACACTGTCGTCAGTTCCGAATACTGCTGACGGTCGTACTGATGATGCTGATGTCCAATCAGGCTTTCGCACAGAACTCACGCGCGCTGGAGATCTATCAGAAACAATACGTGGCTCTGCAGGCAGATTTTCAAGGCAAGCTGAAACAGTTGGCGCTGAGTTGTCAGCAGGATCAACAGTTTGATGGCGTTCAAGCGGTGGCCCAATTGTTGAAAGAACTGCAGGAGTTCGATCCACAAGCGAATTCATTACCGCGTTCGGTCCGACCCGAGATTCCTCTCAATCTGCCAGCCGCGGAACGCGCCTGGCGGTTGAAACTGCGCAACCTGCAGGAAGAACAGGCCAACGATCTGTTTGTGTTTTCCCGTAAAGTATTGCACGCCGGCTTTCCCAGTTATGCCTATGATCGAATTCTGGAGACGGCGTTTCACAATCCCGACCATCGGTCGGTCAGACTGATTCTGGGTTATGTTCGCAACGGCGATGAATGGGCAACCCCTTTTGAAAAGGAAATGCACGATCGCAAACAGCAATGGCACCCTGAATATGGCTGGTTGCCTGCCTCGCATATCACCCGCTATGAGAAAGGTGAGCGATATGTGAATGGTCGCTGGAAGTCGGCGGCGCAGGAAGCGGAAATCAGACGCGATTTCCGCAATGCCTGGGAAATCAAGACCGAGCATTTTCTGATTAAAACGAACCACAGTCTGGAAATGGGCGTGCAACTGGCAACGGAGATGGAAGATTTTTACCGCCAGTTCCATCAACTCTTTGTTGGATTTTTTAACACACCCGAGCAGCTGAATAAACTGTTTGAAGGAGCGCGAAACCCCTTTCAACGGCGCAACAACAATACTCAGCACGTGATGCATTATTACAGTACCCGCGAAGAGTATCTGCAGCGATTACAGAAAGAGATCCCGCAGATTGCATTGACGCACGGCATCTATCTGTTCGGCGATCGGATATCGCATTTTTATCATCGCCCCGATGCGGAAGGCGACCTGGGAACCCTGTATCACGAAGCCACCCACCAACTGTTTTATGAAACCGGCTTGATTCGCAAAAGCAGACAGGTGGGAGAAAAGAATCATTTCTGGGCCATCGAAGGGATCGCCTGCTACATGGAATCGTTTGAGAAAAAAGGCAACGTATTCCGTGCCGGCAACCCGAATCATATCCGCTTCAATGCCGCCCGTTATCGGCTCCTGGAAGACAATTATTATATCCCTCTCGAAACGTTCGCCGCAATGGGCCGCAACGCGTTTCAAAACAGCCCGAATATCAGCCCCAACTACAGTCAGGCATCGGGACTGTCGCATTTCTTCATGCACTTCAAAGGGGGGGAATACCGGGACGCCTTCATCAATCAGATGACGCAGCTTTACAGTTTGAACTCCCGCATCAGCAACAACGCGCAAACTCTGGAAGAGCTGACAGGAGTTTCCTACGCCGAACTGGATCGCCAGTATAAAACCTACTCGGCCACTCTGCAGAAAGCACTCGATGAACGCACATTGAGCCTGCAAACTAATAAGTAGGAAACTTTAAAAACATATTAGTCCGCAGTGTCGCAACCACCTGATCCATTCCTGACTGGTTGACACTCCACTGCCAGCCGGCAAAATCAACACGACCCCAACAGCCATCAATCTCTGGGCATCTCCCGCAGATCTACAGACTTGATCTCACCTGCATCAATGCATACTATAGACACAGAGTGATATTCCTCCCGACTAGAGACTGTTTTAAGCCTCATTCAATTTGAACGCCACTATTCAGCCTGCCTTGATCACTTACCTGTCTTTCTGATTTTTTATCTAAAATGAATATGGAATGCGCTATGAAATCATCAAAAACAATGTACACAAAAAGGGGCTTTACGCTCATCGAATTGCTGGTGGTCATTGCCATTATTGCGATTTTAATTGCACTACTTTTGCCCGCCGTCCAGCAGGCCCGAGAAGCGGCCCGTCGCAGCACGTGTAAAAACAACCTGAAACAAGTTGGTCTTGCTTTACACAATTATCATGAAACCCACAGTGTCTTCCCCCCCGGCGGCCTGGGATCTCATGGCCCTACTGCCTGGATCCATATCCTGCCTTTTGCCGATCAGGCAAACGTTTATAACCAGTTGGTTTTTGAAGGCACGTATTTCTGGTTTGGAGGCGCTTCGAGCGTTCTGAATTCACCAGGCATCAATAATACGAAACCCGCCTATATGCTTTGTCCTTCCAGCGCGCTGGCAAACTCCTTCAGTACGACCACAGGCAGCACCACTACGAACGTCCTGATCCCTTCTTATATTCTGATTTCCGGCGCAACCGGCATCGATCAGATTCAGGACGATACCTATTCAAAAGGCGGATTCAGTGCCAAAGGAATCCGGTCCAATGGAGGCTCATTTACCTTCCGCAAATCGTTCCGCATCCGTGATTTTCTGGACGGCATGTCCAATGTAGCCATGGTGGGAGAGCAATCAGGCTGGGGAGTGAATGGGAGTGGGGCGCAGGCTGATATTCGGTCAGCCTATGCCAACGGCGCCTGGATGGGCCCCAATACACCCATCGATCATGATCCCC
Source organism: uncultured Gimesia sp. (assembly GCF_937919775.1). Classification (GTDB taxonomy): domain Bacteria; phylum Planctomycetota; class Planctomycetia; order Planctomycetales; family Planctomycetaceae; genus Gimesia. The sequence continues at coordinate 1,893 of NZ_CALFPF010000031.1, read as the reverse complement.
GCTGTTATAATACGACGACACTCCGCTATCCGATCGGTACAAGAAACACTGGCACCGGAATCTGCAACGACTGCTGTAATAATCCGATTCAATCTCAGCACGTTGGCGGGGCACATATGCTGCTGGGAGATGGTGCAGTGAGATACGTCTCAGCCAGTGCTGACATAAATACCATTCGCCACCTTTGCTGCCGTGCGGATGGCAATGTACTTGGCGAATTTTAATTCGCATTGATCACGACTGAAAAATCCATTTTCCCAATGTGGTGTTCTCGAAATTGAGGACACCACATCTTTTTTCATATTGAAGACAAATCCTACCTGGAACGAAAAAATGAAACAGATCTTCGCGAAAGTCCTCTTTCCGCTAATGCTCGTGAGCGCATTTTTATTACCGGGTTGCAACGGTGCAAAATCAGAGCATGGCCCGACCGGCGCTTTGTCGGGAAAAGTCACCTACAAGGGAGAGCCTGTCAAAGAAGGCACCGTTCAATTCAATAACCCCGATAAAGGATTTGGCGGCCAGGCCATAATCCAGGAAGATGGCACTTATGTCGTTACCAACAATACGGGAGGGCTGGTTACCGGAACTTATCAGGTGAGTGTTGTCCCGCCGATGATTGAAAAATCGTTTGGTCCCGATACACCTCCCTCCGAAGTCCCGAAAGAAATGGCCAACATTCCCAAAAAATTTCACTTTCCCAATACCAGCGGCTTGAGTGTGGAAATCAAGACCGGTGAAAACACGTTCGATATCGACATGCAATAATGCTGAAACAGGTCTGTCCCTCCACCGATTCCTTGAACGAAACCGGGACAGGCACACCCTCCATGTTCTGTATTCCAGCTTACCCAGTCTCTTCAGACGTATGGCCTGATTAACGGGTCCTGAAGCAAGTCTCCGGTCTAATCTCAGCAATATTTTCAGCGGGAATCGGGTTTTTATACCCATTATCAATCAGGTGTATTGTTCGAAGATCTTTACCAATAGCACTTTCTAATACCTGCTGTTACTTTTATTTATTAACAAATTCTCTTGATTTTCATATTTCACGCCAGGTACAATAAAGGCCATTCACTTCAATTTCATCTCAACTTAATGTCTAACTCTTATTAATAAACTAACTCTTATCCATTTCTATTTCTAAGGAGGCACACTTATGAAATCTGAACTCAGGAGTGGTTCGAAGCGAGGTTTCACCCTCATCGAACTGCTGGTCGTGATCGCGATTATCGCCATCTTAATTGCCTTGTTATTACCGGCGGTACAACAGGCCCGTGAAGCAGCCCGGCGTTCCACCTGCAAGAATAATTTAAAGCAGCATGGACTGGCCTTGCACAATTACCATGATACGCATCGCATCCTTCCTCCAGGTGATATTAACGCGGGTGGTTATGAATGCGCCTGGTTAGGAACTGCAGAAACACGTAACCATACCCTGCAATTATTTATGCTCCCGTTCCTTGATCAGGCGAATATTTACAATCAGATCAATTTTTCACTGGCAACCGGATTAAGTAATGGTAATGGTGCCTGCACCGGTCCCACTGGGGGAATTCAGACTACAGCGACTTCACATTCGATCCCGGTCTTCGAATGCCCCAGCGACTCTTACTCGCATGGTCCTCAAACTTACACCTCAAATACCGCCTATTCCACTAACAAAGATTATCGTACGAGCTACACTGCAATCTATATCACTTATGGTGCGGCTGTCTCATACGAAGCTTCGACAGGTGTCAAAACAGCCTTTGGTCGCAATGGTGCCGCCAGATTACGAGACTTCAGCGATGGTTCCAGCAATACGATGGTCATGATGGAAACTCCCATGGAAAAAGACTCGTATATTCGTGGACCTTTCTGGGCGACCTTTGTTGCGACCAGTGCGATCAT
>NZ_CALFPF010000030.1 GCF_937919775.1 uncultured Gimesia sp. | reverse complement strand
TGGTATTGACGCTGTCATTCACCTGGGAGGGGCCAACATTGCCGATAAACGCTGGTCGCCAGAGATCAAAAAATCGATCTTCAACAGCCGTGTGCAATCTACCTTGTTGCTGGCAAACAGACTGGCTTCACTCGAAAATCCGCCCCAAATCCTTCTGTGTGCGTCCGCAATCGGGTTTTATGGAGATCGTGCAAATGAAAGAATGGATGAAACCAGCAAAAAAGGGCAGGGCTTCCTGGCTGATGTCTGTGACTCTTGGGAGCATGCGACTCAACCCGCAACCAAGGCCGGAATTCGTGTCGTTAATATGCGGTTTGGAATGATCCTTGATAAAAAGGGGGGCGCCCTGGCAAAAATGCTGCTGCCATTCAAACTGGGTGTTGGCGGAAAAATTGGATCTGGGTCACAGTATTGGAGCTGGATTGCCTTACCGGATGTGATTAATGCGATTCAATTCTGTCTGCAAAACACAGAGATGCAAGGCCCGGTCAATTTTGTAGCCCCTGATGAAGTGACGAACCTGGACTTTACCAAAACACTCGGAACAGTCCTCTCGCGTCCGACTTGTTTACCCATTCCTGCCTGGGGAATCAGAACGTTGTTTGGGGAAATGGGCCAGGAGCTGATGCTGACCAGCACGAGAGTAACCCCCCAACGATTACTGGCAGCTGGTTTTCAATTCCAATACCCTAAACTGGAAGACGCGTTCCGGGGAATTCTGTAGAATTAAAACATTCTTTACTGCAGGATGGGTAGAGAGGGGCCTGAATGAAGTTGATATTCCTTTGTGACAATCGAGCCAATTAAAGTGGTCGGTGTCACATCAATAATTTCAATGCGAGCGATTGTTCCTGCTAAACGCGGGTTGCCATCAAAGACAACGATACGATCGCAATTCGAACGTCCCACCAATTGTTCTGCGAGGGCACCACTTGAATCCTGGCCAACTTTTTGAGCTGATTTACTGGGTCCTTCGACCAGAACTTCTACCTGTCTGCCGATGAATTCTGCGTTATCTTCTTCACTAATCTCGTTCTGCACTTTTAACATTTCATTATTACGGCGTTTTTTCACTTCATCGGGAATCTCATCTGGAAACCGTTCTGCGGCCTTTGTCCCGGGGCGTTCGCTGTATTTGAAAATAAAACTGTTTTTAAAACGAAACTCACGAATCGATGCCAGGCTTTTTTGATGGGATTCTTCTGTTTCACCAGGATGCCCCACAATAAAGTCGCTTGAAACTGAACAACCGGGAAGAATCTCGTTGATGCGCTGCATCATATCCCGGTAATCTTCGACGGTATATCCGCGTTTCATCACTTTCAAAACATCATTGCAACCATGCTGTAAAGGAACGTGAAGATAACGCGTGGCTTTGGGGAGATCACGGATTGCTTCCAAAAGATCGTTGGTCATGTCCTTGGGATAACTCGTGACAAATTTGATGCGATCGATTCCTTCAACCTCGTGGATCAGATGCAGTAAATCAGACAAGCGAAACAGTTTTCCGTCCTGCGTGTGTTTGTAACTGTTTACGGTTTGCCCGAGTAAAGTCACTTCTTTTACCCCCTGATCAGAGAGTACTTTGACTTCCGATAATATCTCGCGGGGGGAGCGGCTTTGTTCCGGACCACGGGTGGAAGGCACAACGCAATAGGAACAGAACTTATCACAGCCGATCATAATCCGCACAAAGGCCTGGTACGGTGAAGGGCGCATTTCCGGATCGCGCAAAGGATCATAGCTTTGAAAGCTGTTCGTGATTTCCGTATGTTTTCCGTCTTTACGGCCCAATCCCACAGCAAGCTCGCGGCTGCGTACATGATTATGGTGATTGATTCGCGCTTTGTCGATCAATCCCGCAACTTGAGCAAGTTGGCCGGTCCCTACCACAAAATCAACCTGGGGGGCTTTTTGAAAAATCAAATTTTGATCTTTCTGCGCCATACAGCCCATGACACCAATTACTTTTTTCGGATTTTTTCTGGCGCCGTATCTCAGTCTGCCCAAGGAGCTGTAAATTTTATGCTCGGCATGTTCCCGGACGCTACAGGTATTGAAAAGGATCGTTTCCGCCTCTTTAACGTCTCTGGTGAGTTCGTAACCACGCTTGCGAAGATCAGCCACCACAAGTTCGCTGTCAAGCATATTCATCTGGCAGCCCACAGTTTCAATATAGAGTTTGTGGTTATGGTCGGTGACGACATCCGCCTGCAAATCGGTCGCATCGGCAGGGAACTGCTCTGCATCTAAGCGATTGGTTTGATCAACGTGAGACATGAACTGTTTCAACTACTCATTAAAATTAAAGATACAATAACGAATCACGACTGAATTCGATTCCAGCTAGACCTCTTTCACAGACTCATCCACAACTGTTTTACGCTGCCCTGACTTTCTCGTCTGCAGAAGCGTGGACTCCCTGCTGGTTTAGCGAATCGCTGCTGGAAGTTTTTTTCCCATTTTGGGTTATTTCCTGCGTATACTCAATGGCCAACTGCTGGACAACCACTTTCTTGTGATGAGTCATTAAAGAAGCAAGCGACTTCAACGCTAACAATGACGCGACGACATACAAGATCAAATTCCAGACATCCATGTCAATCCTCCCTGAGATCCATGGTGGGGCTCTATCGTGAGTTCAGTTACGACTTACCGTTGACAACTCCCTTAAACTTATCTCCCACAAGCTGATACGAAGCTCGTGCTGTTATTTTGGCAACACCTGTTAATAATTCAATATCAGTTGAACCAGTTTCATGAAACCTACGCAAAAGAATCACAAAAAATAAGTATTTATGCTGAATTTGACGAAACTCAGCAGGAAACTTCTGCGATTTGGATTTCAAGTAGTCTTTTTCAAGGCAAACAGGCTTATTCGCGAACGCGTTCAATATAGGAGCCGGTGGCTGTATCAACTTTGATTTTTTCACCCACATTGATAAAAGCGGGCACATTGACCGTGGCCCCGGTTTGAATGGTGGCTGGCTTAGTCACATTGGTTGCCGTATTACCTTTGGCGGCAGGCTCCGTGTAGGTGACTTCCACAATCACCTGTTGTGGTGGGTCCATGCCAATTAACTGATCATTCCAGAACATCAGGCCGCAGATTGCTCCGTCGAGAAGATAATCAGCAGCGTCGCCGCACATTGCTTCCCCAATTGAGTATTGCTCAAAAGTTTCATTATCCATAAAGTGCAGACCTGTCGCATCTTTATAAAGATACTGACCGTCCCCCTTACGAATATCAGCCTGTTCCAGGCTTTCACCCCCACTTTTGTAGGTGCGATCGAGAATCGTACCTTTCAGCAAATTTCGCAGTTTCGTGCGATAAAGTGCCTGGCCTTTACCCGGTTTGACGAAATTAACTTCAAACATTTCATAAGGATCACCATCGACGATAACTTTGACTCCCTTGCGAAAATCGCCTGTACTGATTTGTGGCATCGCTTAATTTCTCTGACAATAAAAGTGTTGTGAAAAATACATTTGAGTTTTATTTCCAAGGGCGAGAGAATAACATATCTTACACCCGTTGCAAACGGAGAGCAGGCGAAATGTCAGCCAATTTCTACCGCCTTTTCTTCCCGCGCAAGTTCACGCAGACGAATGATATAGCTCATTTAACAATTTCATTAGTACACCCTGATGTGGGTTTGTGGCGATTTTGTCTGAACCTATTTGGAAATTTGCCTTTATATGCCCTCATCGCTTGAAGAAATCACCTGGCAAAAATCACTTTCACAGGCTATTCGCGACCCACGGGAACTGATTTCCCGGCTAGGCATACCGGAAAAACTGCTCGAACCAGCCCTGAATACTGTTCAATCGTTTCCATTAATGGTCCCCCTCAGTTTTTTAAACCGCATGGAGCGAGGCAATCCAGAAGACCCGCTTCTGAAACAGGTCCTGCCGATTGCTCGCGAAAACGAAACCGTCCAGGGCTTCAGTACTGATGCGGTTGGTGATTTGAATGTACGCCAAACCCCTGGTATTTTGCATAAGTACCACGGCAGGGCACTCTTGATGGTCAGCGGAGCCTGTGCCATTCACTGCCGTTATTGTTTTCGCAGACACTATCCCTATGGTGATGAACCCCGCACCTTAGCTGAATGGGAACCGGTCTGGAAAGCGCTTCACGCTGATCCGTCGATTCAAGAAGTGATCCTCAGTGGAGGCGACCCGCTGTTATTGACTGATCTCCGTCTGCAAGAGCTTTGTCAGCGAATCACAGAAATTCCACATGTGAAGCGATTACGGATTCATAGCCGCTTGCCCGTTGTTCTTCCCGACCGAATTCACGCCGGATTGCTGGAGATGTTTCAACGGCTCTCAGAAACTGGAACTGTTGTCTGGATGGTCATTCATGCAAACCATCCAAATGAAATTGCCGGTGACGCAGAAATTGCCATTCGAAAAATGATACAGGCAGGAATTCCCACACTCAATCAATCAGTGTTACTCAAAGGCATTAATGACAGTGCCGACACGCTGGTGAGATTGTCCGAAAAACTGGTCGATCTGGGGGTGATGCCGTATTATCTGCATCAACTGGATCGCGTCACCGGTGTTGCGCACTTTGAAGTCCCGGAAGAGCAGGGGAGAGAACTCATTCGTGAGTTACGCACGCGATTGCCCGGTTACGCAGTGCCACAATATGTCAGAGAAATTGCCGGTGAACCCTGCAAAATACCTCTGTTGGGCTGAGCGATATTTTCAGCCGCCAAGGCGCTGAAACAGTTCGGTAAATCGTTCGCCCCGTTCCACAAAGCTGGAAAACCAGCCATAGCTGGCGCATCCGGGCGAAAGTAAAATGACATCACCCGGGTCCGATTGTTGAAATGCCCAGCCAAAGGCTTCCTGGAATGACTGCTGAGGCTGAGAAATCACCGCGAAACCGTCGCCGGATAAATCAGCTTTGAGTTTTTGCAGAATCCCGGATAAAACCAGTCCCGTTTCCCCCATCAATGCTGTCGCCTTGGTTCGATTGAGCAGAGCATTGGCAAACTCAGACAGATCGACTTTTTTGTCAGAACCACCGGCCAGCAGTATGATCGGAGAATCATCAAACGCGTCCAATGCACAAATGGCTGATTCGGGGGTTGTTGCCAGCGAATCGTTATAAAATCGACGATTCTGGTATTCACCGATGAATTGCAGTCGGTGGGGCAAACCCTGAAATGTTTCTAATCCCTGCTGGATTGTTGTTAAATCGACTCCAGCACAACGACAGGCGACAATCGCTGCAGCGGCATTCATACGATTATGCATCCCGGGAACATTCAGATGTGGCTGGAGAACATGTTTCTGTTCTCTCAGCACAAAAGCCTGACGATCCACCAGCACATCAGGTTTTAAGCTTGGGTTCTCGCCAAACCGGGAAACGGTTCCGCGGGTGTCCCAACTCTGCAAGTCCTGGTCACCTGCATTCAAGATGGCGAAATCGTTTTGCGTCTGCCAGCGAAAAATGGTTTGTTTGGAATGACGATAGTGTTCCACAGTCTGATGCCAGTCCAGGTGATTCGGGCTGAAATTAGTGACCACTCCAATCTGCGGGCTGGCTTGAATGCGATTGAGTGCTTCCAGTTGAAAGCTGCTCAATTCCAGAATCACCCAGTCATCCGGTTGAATTTGCTCAACCACCGGCAGCAGACTGATGCCGATGTTCCCTCCCAGCCAGCACCGAGTCTCCGATGCTTTCATGATGGCATGAATCATGGCTGTTGTTGTGGATTTACCATTACTCCCAGTCACTCCGATGACTCGACCGCGATTCAATTGCCAAAAAAGTTCGATTTCGCTGGTCACAGGGATGTGCTGTTTCAGTGCACTTTTCAGGAGCGGATGATCGGGGGGAATCGCGGGGTTGGCAACCAGTAAATCAGTTTCAGACAATTCTGAGCAGGAACTTCCCAACTGATATTTGATCTCGGAATACGACTCCAGTTGTCGCAGCGAATCAGAAAGGGCAGCTTCATTTTTAGCATCAACGACGGTGACGTGCGCGCCTCTACCAACCAGAAAAACAACAGCGGCAGTCCCTCCGCCAAACCGTCCCAGACCAAGTACGGTGACCCGACAGCCTTTTAACTCAAGCATTTGAATCGGTAACGGTTTTGCAGGCATAGTATAACCAGAGTTTTTTCACTCGTTCAGTATTTCGATGAATCGTTTAATGTGAGTTCGAGTAAGAATACAACATCCGGGGTTAATCTGTCATGTCGCTACCATTGCATCAGTAGGTTTGCATATTTGGTTCATCCTCGGTAGTCTAATTTCGGAATAATATTCATTAAACATCCATCATGAGGACCTGCCAATGATACTCGCCGCTGAAAAGAATGTCTGGTTAGGACTCCACCCTGCAGACTGGATTGTACTGGCCCTCTATTTTGTCGTCATTCTTGCCGTCGGTCTCTGGTCAGTCACAAAAGTAAAAGACATGACAGACTTCTTTATGGGCGGTCGTCGGTTCGGCAAGGTATTCATGATGTTTTTTGCCTTTGGTTCGGGCACGAGTAGCGAACAGGCTATCAGTGTCGTCGCCGGAACCTGGCGGGCAGGACTGGCGGGAATCTGGTGGCAGTTTCTCTGGTTATGGGCGACTCCCTTTTACTGGATTGTTGCACCGATCATGCGGC
>NZ_CALFPF010000029.1 GCF_937919775.1 uncultured Gimesia sp. | reverse complement strand
CAAGCCCGGTCGCGATGGGAGATCGCGGGTTTGACGCGGCGCAGCGGCAGCGGATGTAAAGCAGTATCAGAAGGGCTCCATTTTATCGGAATTTCCAGAGAACTCCTAGAACAGTTAATTATTTATGTCGTTTGCCGCTGAGTTCGCGTTTCCATTCCAGTTTTTTCTCAATACATGAGATGATCATGCCTGCAATGTCTTTGCCCGTGGCGGCTTCGATTCCTTCTAAACCAGGGGAAGAGTTGACTTCGAGTAAAAGCGGGCCATTTTTCGATCTGATAATGTCCACGCCGGCTATCATCAGACCGAGTACTCTGGTCGCTTTGACGGCGAGCCTGCGTTCGGTAGGGGTGATCTTTATGGTGGAGGCGGTTCCCCCCTGGTGTATGTTGGCTCGAAACTCACCGGGTGCCGCCTCGCGTTGAATGGATGCCACCACTTTACCGTCAATCACAAAGCAGCGCAGGTCTTTGCCGTCTGCTTCCTTGATAAACTCCTGCACCAGCAGATTGGCCCGCAGTGCTTTGAACGCGTTGATCACGCTCTCTGCTGCTTTTCTGGTTTCTGCTAACACCACGCCTCGCCCTTGAGAGCCTTCCAGTAATTTTACAATCAGCGGTGCCCCGCCGACCATTTCAATCAGATCATTCGTATCCATTGGTGAGTTTGCAAAACCCGTGGTGGGGATATTAATGCCGTTCTTGAGCATTAACTGCAGCGAATACAATTTATCGCGGGACTGGGTAATGGCAGAGGATGAATTGACCGTCATCACACCCATGCTTTCGAACTGGCGTGTGAGCGCGCAGCCATAGTAAGTAATTCTGGGGCGAATGCGCGTGATGACCGCATCCAGATCGTCTAGAATTTTTCCGCCTCGATAGTGTGCTTCCGGCTCGACCGCATCGAGTTTCATATAACATTGTTTGATATCCAGGAACTCCATCTCATGGCCGCGTTCTTCACCTGCTTCCAGGATGCGTTGATTACTGTAAAGTTCCTGATTACTGGCTAAGAGAGCAATCTTGAGCCCACTTCGTGCGTGTTCTCTTTTTCCGTAGTGCGTGTCAAGAATCTCAGTGGAAACCTGCCCCAGGCAAAAACTGAGGGATGGGTCAACCAGCATGCGGCCGCTCATCGCTTCACGGCCTAACAGCATTCTGAATCCCATCGAATCCCGATTTGCCAAAGTGAGTTCGATCTCCCAGGCTTCAATCCCCATCTTCAAAGTTGCCAGAATGACATAACGCGTTTCCGTGATCCCGCTCGAACTTTTGACCACCCGCTTATCCACAATTGGTCTTTCACAGCGGACAACAATCCTCCTGTTGTTCTGAACCGGATGGACTTCAAAACTGACCCAGGTTTCTCCCTGTCGTCTGAATCTTTGTACGTTGAAGGCATGGATGGATGAGGTTTTTGCACCTGAATCGACGCGTGCTTTAATGGCAGGCAGGCCCAGATCCGGAAAGGAACACCATTCTTCACAACCGATAATTTGTCGGGGATTGCTGTCTTTCATGGATTTTGTTGATCGATCTCTGTTAAAAAGTAAATGCGAATGGATGTATTTCTATGGCTCTGTGAAACACAGCGGAAGTGTGGTTAGGTTGCGTTTTATGATGGCATTAATTTCGGAGAGTTGTTCAATCTGCATTTCCTGAATTTGCACTAATTTTTCCCATTGTCGGGACAGGATATGGTCTAATTTTTCGTGGACCAGTTTGATTTCCAATTCCGCTTTTAAATTAATCTGATAATCATCTTGGCGCGTGTTCAGTGATTGGCTTCCTGTCGATTCTGACTCATGATGATAATCGGCACCTGAATGGCGGCCAGACAGGAGAGCAACAGGTTTAATAAAATATAGGGATAGGGGTCTACCGGTTGCCAGAAAACGGCCAGCGAATTAATGGTTACCCAGACGATCATAAACAGAGCAAACACGATCAGGAAGGACCAGCTTCCACCCCAGTTAGCGATGATGTCGGCCAGCTTTTCGCCGGGCGTCCAGTTTTGTGCAAATTCATTTTCGATATTCGAAGAAATCAACTCATGATTCTGCAGGGCAATCAGAATTTCTTTGTCAAGCTGAGACAGTTCGCCTCTTTCCGATTCCAGCAGCGAATGGATATACTTGGAACGATATCTGGACAGATCGGCCCGGCAGATATGACTCGCATCAGACCAGTCCGGATGTTCGTTCTTGATGAGCCTTGAAATGGGCTTTCTCACTAACGGAGCCGGAATCACTTCATCAAAACAAAATGTGTTGTGACAGATCGCACATGTAAATGATTTATTATTTCTCATGACTCAAAATCCTGCATCTTGTACTAAAAATGCTTCAACTGTCGGGATCGCCCTTGCGGGCCTTGAGATTCCGGTGACGAGAGAGGGCGCCGCCACATACCTTCCCTGCTGTAAATCGATTCCCGATTGCTGATCTGACTTTATAGTGTAATGATGTCTATACCGTAAAGTCGTAGCTAGTGGGTGTCCCGAAAGCGTTTTGGTTCGTAAATACATAGTGTAAAAAT
>NZ_CALFPF010000028.1 GCF_937919775.1 uncultured Gimesia sp. | reverse complement strand
CGTACCGGCTTCCACTCTTAAAATTTGGGGCCACCAACCATTTTGTCAAAGATCACGATTCAAATCCAATGTGCGAACTTTTTTCGCACACCAGAAGTCAATCAGGTTCGTCTATAATAGCCGTCCCCTCCAAAGAGTCAATGAACTCGATCACGAATTATTTGAATTCCTGGTTAAATCTTTGTGGGGTTAAAAATATCTTGCTATACAAGCTGTTGTAACAGGCCGCATTACTTGCCAGACTATTTCTATTGTGACAGAATTAAAGCGAGATCAAAAGCGTTTCTATACACAAGAACAGGCACACAGCCTCGAACAGGAGGGCTTGCTGACGTGAGCGTTTTCAAAATTTCCGGTCTTTGCGTTCTATCAGTCCTCGTTTATCTGTCGTCTCAGCAATTGATGGCGGAAGAGTGGTTTGAGTTTCGCGGGCCCACCGGTCAGGGACATTCCACAGAAAAGTCATTGCCCGTTGAATGGAGCCCGACCGAACACGTGCTGTGGAAAACCGATATCCCCGGTGTCGGCTGGTCTTCACCGATTGTGGTGGGCGACAAAGTCTATGTCACCACCGCCGTCTCACCCGAATCAGAAACGTCTCCGGATCAGTCTTTACAGTTGGTGTGTCTGAATCTGGAATCCGGTGCGATTCTCTGGGACAAAGAGATCTTTCATCAGACGAAAGAAACCGCACAACGGATTCACAAGAAGAACAGCCACGCCAGCCCGACGCCGATTTCCGACGGCAAAGTCATTTACGTGCATTTTGGAACACACGGCACCGCCTGCCTGACGCTGGACGGTGATGTAGTCTGGAAAACGAACGAACTCAAATATGAAATGCAGCACGGCAATGGCGGCTCGCCGATTATTGTCGATGACAAGCTGGTCATTATCTGCGATGGCAAAGGGGCGAATTTCATCGCGGCCCTCGATCGGAACACAGGCAAGATCGCCTGGAAGGTTGATCGCAATGTCGACACCCGCAAAAAGTTTTCGTTCGGAACCCCTTTACTTATTACCGTGAATGGTGAGAAACAGATTGTCGCCCCGGGAACCGACGTCATTTCCGGTCACTCGCCTGTCGACGGTAAAGAGATCTGGCATCTGAATTACTCGGGATACTCGGTGATCCCGCGTCCGATTTTCAGTCACGGCCTGATTTTCGTGACCACCAGCTACGACCGCCCTTCACTGCTGGCGATTCGTCCGGACGGCAAAGGGGATGTGACAGACACGCATCTGGCCTGGTCCAACAAAAGCCAGATTCCCCATACCCCTTCTTTACTCGTGGTCGGGGACGAACTCTATTCCGTCAGTGACCAGGGGATTGCGCAGTGTTTCGATGCGAAGACTGGCGAACTCATCTGGAAAGAACGGGTAGGCGGGAATTACTCTGCTTCCCCACTCTTTGCCGACGGGAAGATTTACTTTCAGAGCGAAGAAGGCGAAACTACCATCATCGCTCCCGGGAAAAAGTACAAAGAGATCGGCCGCAACCATCTCAAAGCACCCACACTGGCTTCCTTCGCGGTGGCCGGCGACACTCTGCTGATTCGCACAAAAACACAACTTTACCGCATCGGCAAATAGTTATAACGTATTCATAATTCTCACTTTAGACCCACGCATTTTCAGAGCGAAACTGATGCAGATGAGGATCTCAGATCCCCGTCTGCAGCGGAATCGCAGACTCTCAAAACGCGACCATCAACCTGGATACAGGCTAGAATTTTAAACGAATGACATCGCCCGCTCCTTCAGAATCACCTGTCAAAAAAATCGTGATCGCATCAGACCACGCCGGCTACCGGTATAAGCGACGGATCATTGAGCACCTCACGAAAGCCGGGTATCAGGTGGAAGATTTCGGCACTGATTCCACAGAGTCGGTCGATTATCCGGACTTTATCTTTCCGGCGGCCAAAGCAGTCGCTGCGGGGGAATTCGAACGGGGAATCGTGCTGGGGGGTTCGGGGAACGTGGAAGCGATCGCCGCCAATCGCATCAAGGGGGTTCGCTGTGCGGTCTGCTGGAACGAGAAATCGGCCCGTCTGGCCCGCATGCACAATAATGCGAACATGATCTCAATGGGGGAGCGGATGGTTTCTCTGCACGACGTGTATGAAATCATCGATATCTGGCTGAATACGCCCTTCGAAGGGGGGCGACACATTACCCGCATAGAAAAACTGGACCAGTAGAATCAACGGGCGGCGTCACGCGGTAACATGTGACGCCGCTTTTTGTTTTGAAATCCAGCCGGTTAAGGTTTGCTTTTCAGATCAAACTCAAACGATCTGTGATTGGCGTCCACCGTCACCTCGAGGGTCGATTTTTTATTATATTGCGCGGGGATGACGATTTGCGATCCCGCCTGCCGTCCTGCTTCACTTTCCCCTTCTGTCTCTTCGTCCGGATTTTCCAGATCGCCGCCCACTTTAATCCGAACCGTCTTATCCCCCGTCAGACAGCCGGACTTTTCAGTATTGAACATCAGGTTGAAGCGGCCACTCTCGTCTGTCACGCCGGAGGAAAACGTGCCATCCTTCGCCTCAAAAGTCACCATCGCTCCCGGCAGCGGCTGCCCATCCAGCGTAACGGTTCCGGAGACATCCACCAGATCGAGCTGACTATAGTCGGCGTTAATGGAGCCTCCGCAGCCCGAGAACAATGCCAACAGGCCTACGGTGAATAACACGCGCGGTGAAATCAAAGCGGGAATGCAAAACGGTTTCATACAAATCATACCTTCAGACATTATATTAATCATGAGAGAACGCAGCCACACAACCGGAACGATGCCGTAGCCGGCATCTGTTTATTGCGAGACCACTTCTTTGCCGAAGCGGGTTGACAACCCGTTATACACGGTTTTATCAATATTCTCAGAGATGAAATGCACGGAACCGTCGGCGTATGCAATATGCCCGCCACCAACGTGCCAGCTACCGTAAGAAAGCTCCATGATGTAACCACTGGCGGCAGGATCGGTGCGGCGGGCATTCATTCGCGGATAAGCGGAACCGACAAACTCGGTGAACTCGGTACCTCCGGTCCCATTATTACAACCACAGGGATCCGTTTGCGGAGAGCCGATCACCCAGTGATCCATTGACTGACCATCTTTTCCGAATTCGATATCCGTTTGCGTTTCACACAACATGAAGGTATTGGATGTTCCATCTTTGATATCACGCAGGCTGACACTGCTGCAGGCATAAAACAAACCGTTCTGAATGACTTCTTCCAGCGACTTGGTCCCTGCGACTTTCGAAGCAGCATCATCCGAACTCGCTTCGGATCCGGAATTGCCCAGGTAACTTCCGGTTGCACGGTTGGTAATATTATTGAAATCATAGTGTTTCTTGATCGGTGAACTGGGACAGAACAGCACCGGAAGATGGGTCGCTGCGGCCGTGGTATTGGCAGAACCGGAGTCCCAGTTGCCATTGCCCGATTCCTGAAAGATCAGCGTGTTATAGATATTGGCCTGATCGATCGTCGGTAGAATCATGGCACTCCAGGACGCGCCGCGCTGATCCCAGCCGAAGGGAAGTACGCCATGCGTGTCATGGTAGTTATGCATGCCGATAGCAAGCTGTTTCAGATTATTTTTACACTGTGATCGTCGGGCCGCTTCTCGGGCCTGCTGAACCGCGGGTAACAGGAGAGCGATCAGAATGGCAATAATCGCGATCACGACCAGCAGTTCGATCAGAGTAAAACCGGAGCGTCGCTTTGGTTGGTTGTCTGTGAACAACATCATGTTTCCTCATTAATAAATAAATGGACCCGATATGATGCAGAGAAAATGACCTCACATTTCTGTGCGAAGCCGGGAGCATTGCAAAGTGGCTGCAGAATATTCAATTCAGGAACCCGGTCGAGAGGTCTCGGACGCTAAAAGATCACAATCGTGAGCGATGAGTGATCCAGCATGTCAACGAGACTCTTTATACACTTCCATTTCGAAGATTTAATGAAGTGAACATAAATAGTACGGATTCGCCGATCTAATTTTTTTGTTTTTTTTCGCAGCTGCCTTACGACCGGAATTCAGGCAGAAGGAATTCTTTGCGGAAAGAAATCCAGCAGAAAAATCGGGGTTTCGGAAACTCTGAAGCGGAGCTTCACCGTTCCAGCATCGATTCACACTAACAGCGCGTCAGGCAATTATTTTGCAGATTCGACATCAATTAAGAAGATTTCGTGATTTCCATTTTAAGAACAAGGTGGTAACTCATCTGCCCTTTTGCCCACTGCAAAAAACGGAACACCTGAAATCAAAAAAACGCCCCCCTGATTCAGGAGGGCGTTCGCTAAAGATCTGGATTTCGAAAAGCAACGTGAAATCACGAAATGGCGCGGCGGATGATGTTGTGCGTGATCTGTTGCACGCGATCATCGGGGCCGTGTGGACGCGACCAGTGTGACCAGGGCAGCATGTGCCCCGGCGGGCTGGCCAGATCCTGACACCAGAAGATGGTCGAAGCATTAAACACAAAGTTGTTTTTGGGGCCGGGGTAGATGGTCGCGGTCCACTGCTGTGGATTCACGCCCCCCTGCAATGCCGTCCCCTTCGCCACCACTTCCAGACCGGGAATATCGGCTGGCGGATCGCCGTGGTATTCCCAGCCGATCAAACCGGGAATCGCATCCCCCTTTTTCATGCCCGTCTTCTCAAAGATCCAGTGGTCGGGCAATTCACAGACCCAGTCGCCGCCGCCGTTCACCGGGTCCACATTCCGTGAACCCATCAGATACCCTTCATCCGGTCCGCGGAACGGAAACGGGCCGTTATCTTTTTCGCGTGCTTCCGCATACTTGTACTTCCCGCCATAAGGGCCGCCGCGAAACATGATGCGTTTCGGTCGGCCGTCAGTACTGTCGAGCAGCGGCGTCACCCAGCAGACCGAGTTACCGGAGAAGAACAGCAGATTGACGCCCGCATCGCGCATTTTCACGACCGACTCATACTGTTTAATGTCCCAGTATTCATCGTGGCCGACCGACAGGAATGATTTGCATTTCAAGCCATGCTCCGGGGTGACCATGTCGCTGTTGGAGCAATAGGTCACATCATAACCGTTTTTTTCCAGCCAGTAAGCAAACGGGAATTCAAAGCAGAGCCATTCTCCCGAACCGACTGACTGTGGGTTTTCATAAATCTGCGCGTACTTGGCATAAGGCCGATCAAAACTGACGTCGGCCCAGGGCCCCTGAGTCCCTTTGGGATCCGTGTAGACCGAATAGTTGCTCGGCCACTTGTTATAAGCCTGCCAGGTATTGTCCGAACATTGAAACAGAATATCCGCCGGCCGATCATCTTTCACAATGAAGACCACATAACTCTGCCAGTAGCCATAGCCGGTTTTGTCTTTCAATGTCGAGAGACGTCCCAGATAAACGCCGCTCGGCCAGTCGTCTGGAATCGTCAATGTCACGGCAGAGTCCCAGTGACATTCATGCAGATTCTTTTTGCCCGGCTGTGGCACGGGCTGCGGTTTGCCTTGCAGGGGCGCGATGGTTTTCATCAGACGGGCACCGCGGCCGCCGTAATAACCGGTGCGAAAGATTTCGATTTTGAATTCCTGCGCGGGACGTGTCGAAACCATAATATCAATGGTGTCGCCAGCCGCCACACTTTGCTTCGAACAATAGCCTTCGATCTTGGGAGAACGAAAACCATCGCGTTTATCGAGCTGCACCCGCGTGAGTTGCCAGTCGACGGCCCCTTCTTTGAGGTTTTCACGGCGGATTAAATCCGGGTCGGCTTTCGCTGCCTGTACATTTTCCAGCGAGAGATTTCCCGCCAGTGACGCCAGCGATGTCGCGACAGCCCCTTTCAGAAGCGTGCGACGATCTGTGTTCATTTCCTTCATGCTGCAGATTCCTGTACTCCAAGGTGTCTATTAGATTAGAGAACCATCTCTGTGACGTTGTGATCCATATATTTTGCACTGTTCTTTCCAGTTTATACATGATCCCTGTATGATAACCTTAACATTATTAAAATAATAAGTATAATTTGGACTTCCCCAAAAATAGTGGGCGCTCAAATAAGAGTGTAAACTATTTTTA
>NZ_CALFPF010000027.1 GCF_937919775.1 uncultured Gimesia sp. | reverse complement strand
AAGGAAGCGGATACTGTGAGAGTGAATGGGACTGATGTCTCCCCTTGCAGGGATCAAGTGAAGCAGAAGTTTCACTTCGGTTTGGTTAAGTTAGAAGGAAGACCCCATTGGTAATCATCAGTGATCAGGAACTATTACAACGGTCAGTTGAGCCTGCTCATGATTTATTTCCGGTGATGAGACGGGCGGCTGTCATGTCTCCTCTGGTCGTCTTGCTGGTTTTGGTGCCAGGCTTACTGGCCTTTCATTCCTATCGAATTGATGAGTTATCTGCCTGGTTTGGTTTACAGTGTCTTGGAAAAACCAGTTTGATCAGCGATAGCAGCAATGCACTCATTTCCCAGCCTCCTCTCGTACGCTGGCTTTACACGGGACTGCTTTCTTTGATTGGACATTGGTCTTCGTCGCTGGTTCTTTTTTCCGTTTTCTCAACGTCCTGCATGCTGTTTGTTGCGTATCGTTTAACGAGAAAAGTCTGCAATCCCCGCTATGCGATTGTGTTCTGTTTTCTGCTGGCATTTCATGCGGTAATCATTAAGCAGATTCAACTCATCGAGGCACCCGCGTTTCCCATGCTCTTTGCGCTGCTTACGATCTGGTGCTACCTCGGCCATATCCAGTCAGAAACAGGTATTGCATCATATAAACTATTGTGTGGTGGAATCTCCCTGGGAATTTGTTTGCTTTCAGGAGGAGCGCTGGCATTGGGAGTTCTGCTGATGCTGGGACTCTATATTATCAATCCCGTAGATCTGCCAAGGAGCCGTTCCGGATCATCAGATTTGAAAAGATTACCTGTATTAAAACAGGCTGTCCGTGTGTGGAAATCATTATTCGTGCTGGCATTAACCGGCTTTGCTGTCGGAGGATGGTGGGAATTGATGGCGGCATCGCAGATTGACGGATTCTGGGGTAATTGGTTTGCGGGGCCCGGGCAACCGATCATCAGCCTGTATTGGAAAACCGAGTTTTATCCCACTTATTTTTTGCGTGATATTATTTCTTCGATGGGTTTTTTAATGGGGTTTGCCCTGTTTGGCCTGTTTCATGCAATCAAGCGCGTACTGAAACCGGATGGAAATCAAAAAGACATTGCCTGGTTAAGGTTGGTCCTGATCTGGTTACTCTGTGGATTACTCTTCTGGTGGGGTGTGCAATATCTTCCACAAATGAAAGTCAGTAGTCGTGCCATGTGGAAGATGTTTTTGATTATCCCGATGCTTGCGATTGTGACATGGGAATTTCAGCAGATCGCCCTCCGCCGTGTCAGTTTTCCGACCGTGCTGGCCGTCTTCACTGTCGGTGTACTGTCTGTGATTTTCGTCAGCGCTTCCCAAGGCGATACACTCAGTCCTCGAGTCTCAGCCAGTTTTTTGCAGCAGTTGATCATTCTGGGCTTATCACTGATCATGGTTCTCTGGTACAGCCATCGCTTTAAGAAAGAGAACGGACACCGTGTCGTCGAAATTGCACTGGTGATTGCCTTGTCGTGTTTGCATATTGTGTATGGCGTTTACTCCGTGCCGAAGCCGAACCCGGCAGGAGAGCGATTATTACAATTCGAGCACCAGCTGCGCCTGACTCAGAACGTGTCAAATTGCGTTCTGGTCAGTAAGAGCGATCCACCGCTCGAATTAACGTTTTTACTCTTTTATCTCTGGGGAGATATTAACCTCAAACAGGTGCAGGGTACCGTTTTGCCGCAGGATCTGGATTTTCCGGAAGTCGCAAAGACCGATCCCCCCAGCCCCACTGCAGAAAAACAAGTGATCATTCGCTGGGGAGTCACTCCCGTTTCATTACGAAACATTTTGAATGCAGGTTTTATTTTAAAGCCGGTGGCCTCACCCGATGTTTACAAACAAAAAGAGCTGCAGGCAGATTTGATCAACAGATCTCCCCAGGGTTTTTAAGTTTTGACTTTCCTTTAATTACACTGATTTTAGTACCTCGGAGCATTAAAAGATGACCTGCCATGAATCAGCACTAACCCGCGTGTACCGATTTTCCAATTTAAAATCAATCGTTCTCTTGAGTATATGTCTGTTCGCGCTGGTGTCAATAACTCATGCAGCGGAGCCGGTTTCCTTAAAAGAATCGGACAATGAAAAGTGGTATCAGGGGAATCTGCATACGCATTCGCTGTGGAGTGACGGCGATGATTATCTGGAGATGATTGCCGACTGGTACAAGACGCACGGTTACGACTTCCTTTCTTTTACCGACCATAATGTGCTCCCGACATCAGAACGCTGGACCGTTCCCGAAAAAAATAAAGGCAAACTGCACGCCTACGAAGAATTGAAAAAACGTTTTCCGGATTGGGTCGAAGAAAGAAAAAACAAAGAGGGGCAGACGGAAGTTCGGTTGCGCACGTTCGAGGAAGTTGCGGAAAAACTGGGTGAACCCGGAAAGTATCTGCTGATTCAAAGTGAGGAGGTCACTGACCGCTATAAAAATATGCCCGTGCATATGAACGCCACCAACCTGCATTCACTGCTGACTCCCCTGGGAGGCACGAGCGTTTATGACGTCATGCAGAACAATACGAACGCCTTGCTGGCACAACGCGAACGGACAGGGCAGTCGATGATGATCCATTTGAATCATCCCAATTTTCATTACGGCGTTACTGCGGAAGAATTGATGAAGGTCGTGGGCGAAAATTTCTTTGAAGTTTATAACGGCCATCCCGGCGTGAATAACAAAGGCGATGAAATCTATCCCAGTACTGACCGGATCTGGGACATCATCCTGACCAAAAGGCTGGCGGAGTTGAAGCTGCCGATGATGTATGGCCTGGCGACCGATGATGGGCATAACTATCACAAAATACCCAGCCGTGCGAGTGAACCGGGCCGGGGTTGGGTCGTTGTATTATCAAAAGCGCTTGAGCCGGAAGCACTGGTGGATGCGATGGAAGCCGGACGGTTTTATGCTTCCTCCGGAGTCAAACTCAAATCTATTACTTATTCCGATCAAGGAATTCAGGTCGAAATCGATCCGGAAGAGGGAGTGGAATATACAACAGATTTCATTGGTACTCTGGAAGGTTATCCCAAAGAAGGGATGCCCAAGTTAGACAAACAAGGCCAGGAATTGCACTCCACCAAACGTTACAGCAAAAAGATTGGCGCTACTTTGAAAACCGTGAAAGGCACTTCCGCCAGTTATGATTTCAATGGTAAGGAAATTTATGTGCGGGCTCTGGTGCGCTCTTCAAAGCTGCATCCCAATCCGTCAGAGATCACCGATGTCGAAAGTGCCTGGGTTCAGCCAACTCCGGGACCGGCGGCTCCAAAACAATAACTTTATGGTTTCTCAGCAGTCTCGGCTCTGATCACGCTACTGGTTTTAGTGACAATCAGAGTCTGTCGGCTGAGGAGTAAATTCGTTGATTCGTCATACACCGAAGTTTCCACCTGCGCGATTCCAAAGGGAATCTGGTCGCTTAACCAGAGGTCCGTTCGATAGCGCAGTTTTTTCTCCGCCGCTGTTTTGGAACCGATCGTAACAGAAACCTGGGATGCTGCCAGTTGACAGCGAAACGCATCGTCGCGTAATGGCGTAAATAGATGCCGCATCTTTCCCGGATTATACTTCCGCGCGCGAGGCATGCCGTAAAAGAAACGTTCAGCAGCATGTTTTTCCGCCGGGCTGACATTCCCGTTCGGCCACCGTAAAAAGTCTTGCGGAAATTTTCCCGCTTTGAAGGCAGGGACGTCAATTAAATATTCTTTCGTTTCTACTTTTTCGTTCCCCAGAAATCGGGTGACCTGAATCGTACGCAGATGTTTTGCGACGTTAGTACCGTCTGATGTTATCACGCTGAGTCTGAGTTTGATCAGGCGGCCGTCATTGGCCGGCCCCGTGAACTCGACAAACGGTTCCAGAATCTCAGGCGTGGGTTCAGGAATGGACGCCAGCCAGGTGGTTAACGGTCGCTCAAAAGTGGGAGGCCGTTGCTCATAGTTTATCCAGCTGGATTGTTGTAACACCGTATATAACCAGGGAGCCCGCCAGGGATTGTGCAGCGGGTGATGGGCTGAAAAGACGGAACCCAGCAGGCAGAAGACTCCCAGAATCTGTAACCAGCGTTTATGGGAAAACTCATCGAGCAGAGGAATCATGCTGATCAGCCAGAACGGTGTGAGCCACAACATCCAGCGCAGAGCAGCACTGTTGCCACCGTAGTTATAGTTGCCCGTTCGAGACAGATAAAATCCGAACACGATCACACTCAGAACCAGGCTGATCCAGAGCAGGGGCCGCAGAACATGGTCTTTTGTTTTTCCGATGCGCAGCCAGGAAATCAGGGTCAGCAAGTAAATTGGCGAGAGGGAAAAAATACCATGATGACCCAGAGTGCAATGGAATAAATAAACCAGCGGCGAATCCAGATTCTGGTCGAGTCCCTGCGGATTGTTCCAGTAGCTGGGTACGCCCCGGTATTCGTATAAATATTTTTCGGTTCCATAATACATATAGAATGGTTTCCAGCCTCCTGTGGCGGCATAGTTTGACGCGAAGAAGCCGATCAGAGGAACGAGTGCCGCCGGTAGAAAAACCAGACACGTTAAGCGGGGATTCGCTTTGAACAGAAGCCCGAAGATCATCAGGCCGAACAATGCCGCCGGCAGTTCATTGCAGCAGGTCAACATCGCAAAGAAACCGGCCAGCAGAAAATAAAGCGGCCTCTGTTCCCGATCCAGCAGAATTCTCATGAAAGGGTACAACGCGAAAACAGCACTGGATGCGGCGATGGAGTGATTATTCAACGTTAACAGAAACGGCGTTAACAGTGTCGCAAAACAACCTGCGATGACCACAAAAAAGCGGGTGAAATCGTTTCGCGCATACCGTTCCACCATCAGACAGATCAATACGAGGGCGATCAGCATCGGCAGCAGGTTGACGATGATTAATATCAGATGCGCAACGTCGTACAGATTCTGATTGAGATTTAATCCGGTTGTTGTTTTGATGACCCAGTACAAACCGGCGACCATCGTCGGGAAAAGTGCCGGCTTGGATGAATAAAAATGTCCTTCATGGCGCACCTTGTCAATGCTGGACCAGCCGGCCCGCGCGTCGATCGTATCGATCTGAAAAGTGCCCTGTTCCACAAGCGACCAGACCGTGCACCAGCGTGAACGATCATTGGCACTTTGCAGAGGCACGCTGTTGAGAATCGCTGCCAGGCTTTGCCCCAGCGTGACCGTCAACAGTAACACGTACACGAGCCAGCGCAGTTTTCGCGAGCAAGTTGGCTGTGCCTGCTGTTCCAGGGAAGAGACCGATGTCGAGGCGGATGAATTCGGCATAAAATCAGAGACGTTTTCTGAAAGGGCGCAGGTTGGTTTTATTTCCGGGAGAGAGACGGAAAGCAGCTGCGAAATTTCACAGGCTGGTCTCAGATCTCAGCGTGAAGAGTATAATATGCAACCCAAAAAACAAACGGGGAACTGACGCCTTTACACCCTGTTTTTTATTTTTTCAGTAAAAAGCACATCTTCAACTGCCCGATGATCACTCAATCAGCGAACCTCAGCAGCAGACACGCAGGGGAGAATTAGAATAATTCGTGAATCGGTTCGCCATTTTCAATGACAAAATTCGGTCGCCCTTTGTCATCAATATAATGAGTATCCAGTGGAACTCCCATGTACTGATAGATTGTGGCAGCCAGATCTCCCGGTCTAACGGGGCGATGTTTGATCTCGGCACCATCGTTTTCACTGGCGCCGATCACCTGACCGTGATTCATACCACCGCCGGCCAGACACATTGACATCACGACGGGCCAGTGGTTGCGGCCATCGGTGCTTCCCTGAGTTCCGGACATGGGAGAGCGTCCGAATTCCCCCATGGCGATCACGAGCACCTGATCCGACAATCCGCGTTCTTCCAGGTCCAGCACAAGCGTAGTCAGCAGGTGATCGAACAACGGAAGTAAAGGGCCGAGCCCGTTTTTTATGCCGCCATAGGGGGGAATGTTATCGCCATGATTGTCCCACGTCCCGGAAGACGGATGGTAACTCAGATCGAGCGTCACGAAGGAAGTACCCGCTTCGACCAGTCGACGGGCGAGGAGCGCCTGTTGACACCAGAGGTGTTTGCCATAACGGTCACGCGTTGCCGTTGATTCCTTGCTCAGATCAAATGCCTGTTGCACGCGTTGGCCGAGTACCATGTCATAAGCCCGCTGGCTGTAACTGTCGATGGCGGACATCGAACCGGCCTGGTCGATATCACTGCGCAACTTATCGAACTGCTGCATCAGATCGCGTCTGCTTCTCATGCGTTCGTAAGAGAGACCGGAGGCAAACTGGAACATTTTTCCGCCACTCATCTGACCGGTATCGTTGCCCACCGTATCATAGACAGGCAGATTGGCAGCATCGTTGGCGATGAACGGATCGTATTGTTTTCCCAGATAACCGCCCCACGCGATATGGGTCGGATCTTTGATGAACGCCACATAGGGTGGCATGCCGGGATGATTCGAACCGTGATGTTTCGCCACGATGGAAGCCATCGCTGGAAATCGATCACCTTTACGATTGGTGCGCGGCGTTGCCTGCAGGTTGGAAGTCTGCATCACCTGATTCGGTTGATGACTGCTCATTTTGGGGTCGACTGACCTGATGAGCGTAAAACGATCCATCATCGCCGCCTGTTTGGGAAGTCGGTCCGTAATCGTGATCCCGGGCACGGAAGTCTGCGTGACTCCAAACGGGCCCCGGTTTTGAATCGGGCGATCCGGTTTGGGATCCCAGGTATCAATGTGACTCGGGCCGCCGGTCATCCAGAGCAGGATCACACTTTTTTTCGGTAGCGAAGATTTACCGACAGACTTCAGTTGGTCTGAGGCGCGTAACAGATGGGGAACAGACAGACCGGCCAGGCCCGCCAGCGATGCTTTGAGCATATTCCGCCGACTCTGTAACACCAAACCTTCAGGAACCAGCGGATTAAACGCGGTAAAAGCGTGCTGCGAGTGAGTGCGCGAATGGTTTCTGAATTTCATTACGGTTTCCACTTCCCGTTTTTGGATTGCGCAGCACGAGCAGTACCACGGCTTACATAATTAATCTTGTTAAATATATCGTCGTCCATTGATGTGTTCAATACGATTCTCTGTTCCGGATGAAAAAATACCCGAAAAAGAACGGTTCCCGGACGGTAAAAACGAGGAAGCGCATCGTGTTCACCATCAGCAGCGACCCGTGTGCAGAGAGTGCCGTCACCTGGCTCATGTTCCGTGTTTTCCTGGAAAAACCGCCACGGTTTCGCAGCCCATTCCCGGTTTTAGATGGA
>NZ_CALFPF010000026.1 GCF_937919775.1 uncultured Gimesia sp. | reverse complement strand
GCACGTAACTGTTCCAGCTTTTCCAGTTGCTCAAGTGGTGTCGGCGGAATTTTCGTTAAATCCAGTAGAAACGGTCTGCGGTAAGCGTAGATTCCCAGATGTAATAACCAGGGGCTCTGATCGGGCAAAAATGTTTCGGCAGCAATATCTCGGGTAAAGGGGATGGGCAGGCGACTAAAGTACATCGCCGAGCCATCGGTGCGACACACTACCTTAGTGCAGGAACGATCCTGCAATTGTTCAATGTGACGAATGGGAGTTGCTAAAGTTGCCATATCTGCATGGGGAGTCTGAATTAGTACCTCGATTAACTGGTCGATAAATTGAGGGGAAATTTCTGGTTCATCGCCTTGGATATTCACCAGGATTTCGGCATCAAAGAGTTCTTTGACTGCGACTTCGGCAATCCGGTCGGTACCACTGGGATGTTCTCCTGTCAGGAAGGCTTTCCCGCCAAAACCATGAACTGCTTCCATTATTTCCAGGCTGTCTGTGGCAACCAGCAGACGATCCAGTTTTTCCGATCTTGCTGCCGCCTCCCAGGTATGCTGAATCAACGATTTACCGGTTTCGTTCAGCAATAATTTTCTCGGGAGCCGGGACGATTGCAGTCTGGCTGGAATCACGCCGCACACTTGCATGTGAACACCTCCTGTGTTTCCTGATGAACGGCTTATTTCAATAAAACCTCAACGGGACCAATTTATCAACAGTGAGTCCGACTCTTCAAGCGGGGGACAACCAAAACTGCAGCATTCCCTCAAGGAATCTTTTACGATCGGCTCTGCATGCCGTTTACAGGCTGGTCTTGGAGGGGATCGGAAGTTCTGATATGGTTAGCCACCAATAGGTTAGATCTCAATCTCTACCAGGACAGGATTCTCAGATGGAGCACGGATTCTTAGGCTATCGCTCAACATTCATGTTGGACTTCGTGGTATCAGCACTCGTTCTGATCGTGCCATTGCTGTTATTCAGTCTCTATACCGTCAAAATCAAACGCAATTTTTTGCTGCATAAAAAGCTGCAGATCGTGCTGGGGGCCGTTTTACTGGTGGCGGTGGCTGCCTTCGAAATTGATGTGCAGATTATGCATGGCGGGTGGCAGAATATCGTGAATCAGCGAGAAACCCCACTCACTCCTGAGCAATTTCAGTATGTCCGAAATGTTCTCTATGTCCATTTGATCTTTGCCGTTTCCACACCTCTCTTCTGGGCAACGACACTGTTTCTGGCTCTGAAACGAATTCCCAATCCGCCTGCTCCCTGCGCGCACAGCAGCACTCATAAAAAGCTAGGCTGGATTTCTACGATTGATATTACGCTGACTTCGTTAACAGGACTGTACTGGTATTATATGGCTTTTGTAACCAGCGCCTGAATACGGGCAACATTCCTGGATGATTCAGGTCAGGATTTCTTACGCGGGCGGTTAATCGGTCCTTTAGCAGGCTTCTCCGCTTCCGCTTCGTCGCTGTTTTTGTCTTTGGCAAGGACGCGTGCGATGGCTTCCAGAAAGATATCCATGGCGAATGGTTTTCTCAGGTAGTCATCCACTCCCAGCATCTCGGCATAGGCTTTATGCCTGCCCCCTTCATTGGCCGTAATCATGATCACCTTGGGGGGAGACGGTAGTGATTTCAAGGTTTCCAACACGGGAAAACCGCCCATTTTGGGCATCATCATGTCAGTAATGACCAGATCGGGATTCTCTGACTGGGCCAGCTTTTGCCCTTCCAGGCCGTTCGGGGCAAGAATCACATTGTATCCGGCTGATTTGATGACACCACTCAAGGTGCTTGAAATCTCGCGGTCATCTTCGATCAATAGAATCGTATAATCAGTTGACTTGGTCATTTTTATTCCCTGGAGAAACCGTCTGTTTCTCGCGACTCCTGGTTGTAAAGTGACTTAGCGCCACATCCTCAGACATTCCTGTCCTGCGTATATGGTATGTCCCTGTCAAATGATTCTCAAGGCAGTTGTATCAAACTGTTTTGATTCTTCATTTTTCCAGAGGGAACCCCAGACTATTATACCGGCTTTTACGAAGAATCTTCAGACAATTTTCGCCTGATTTATAAACGCTTCCACCATCTGGCAGTTTTTGATTCCGGGGGCGCTTTCCACACCACTGGCGGTATCTACGCCAAACGGGGCCACTGTTTTGATCGCTTCCGCCACGTTTTTTGCGGTCAGTCCTCCTGCCAGAATCAAAGGCGGCCATTCTTCATAGAGGTAGTTTTCCTTAATCATTGCCCAGGGGACAATTTGTCCCGTTCCGCCATACGCTTGAGGTGAATAAGCGTCAATCAGTACATGGTCCGGGCGTTTTCCGCACTGATCGCATTCCGCAAGAAAATCAGCCAGATGGTCCAGGTCGGGGTCATGAGTACGGAAGGCGCGAATGATTCTGAGTTCTGGAGCAGCCTCTGCCAGTTCCGCAAGAAATTCAGCAGGCTCGTCGCTATGCAGTTGGGCGAACTCTAAAGAGAGTTCCTCACAGATGGATTTTACCTGTATCAGAGAATGTTTTACGAACAACCCGACGACTGTTGTATCTCGGGACGAAACCGCAGATTTGATCGCAGCCGCTGTCTCAAGATCTACGGAACGAGGTGACGGTGCGTAGAAATTGAGCCCAATCGCTGAAGCGCCCAGATCAGCCACCATGCAGGCGGTGCTGATATCCTGAATTCCACAAATTTTAATCCACATCGTTTGGGATACTCTTCTCAGCAGCCTTGCGTTGTTTGTGATCCACACCGCTGGCAGGTAGACATTTCAAATGATCATCTGTCTGGAAATTTCAACTCCAGAATGAAAATTGATTATATACAACTTCTGTTTTAAGGTGTAGATGCTACCGGAACAAATTTGATGCAGACCGGTTTGGGAACGGAGATTTCATGGCCCGTTTTCTGAAGCAATCCTGTTTCCTGATCGATTCTGAACACAACCACATTATGCGTGTCCTGATTTGCAGCCAGCAGGAATTTTCCGGTAGGATCGATTTTGAAATTACGAGGAATCGCACCACTGGTCGATTGATAACCGATTGAGGTCAGTTTACCCGTCTGTTCATTAATTCGATACATGGCCAGCGAATTGGGACCACGATTCGAACCATAGAGAAATTTACCGGAGGGATGCACCTGGACCTCTGCCGTCGAGTTTCCTTTCAACGAAGTTCCCTGTGGCACTGTCGAGATGGTCTGGATTTCCTCGAAGGAACCATTCATTGCATCATAGTTCATGGCGGTAATGGTCAGGTTCAATTCGTTGATCACATAACCCCATTTTCCTGTAGGATGGAACGTAAAATGGCGCGGGCCTGAACCGGGAGGCAATTTGAATCCCGGAATGGAATTGGGCTGCAGCGAACCGTCTGATGGGGTGAACCGATAAACGAGCAGTTGATCCAGACCCAGGTCAGCGACGATTGCATGATGATTTTTTTTATATAAATTAATCGAATGTGCATGAGGTGCCGTTTGTCGTGCCGGATTGACACTGGAACCTGCATGTTGACTGAACGAGACACTTTCTTTCAGTTTCCCATTCTTGCGGATGGGCAGCGAACAGATACTGCCGCCGGTATAATTGGCAACGAGCACAAATTTGCCGGTCGCGTCGACAACAAGATGGCAGGGATCTGCCCCCCGGGAGGACTGCTGGTTGAGAAACGTTAATCCGCCTGTTTCTGCATCGATGGCAAAGGAACTGACGGCCCCCGCTTTCTGCCCCTGGAAATCTCCAATTTCGTTTACGGCATAGAGAAACTTCTGATTCGGGTGAATTGCCAGAAACGACGGATTATCGACCTGTTCCGTGATCCCGGCATGAGACAGTTTACCGGTTTCGCAATCCAGTAGAAGCTGATAGATCCCTTTACTGTCGCTGCCTCGAGTATAAGTGCCCACATAGACCCGCATCTGATCCGCAGCAGAAGCTGAATTCGCGGGAAGGGCTGATAACAATGTACTTAGCATAAACGCAGCCCCGAGCAGGAAAAGTTTAGATGAAAGCATGGCCGGACCCTGAAATAATATGGAATGGGAAAGAGAGGGGCAGAGCAGTCTGATCTGAGCCCGCTGTAGACTTTATTTGACTCAAATTTCCGGTGAAACGCAATGGTTTGTTTATCGGATGTTCTGAAATACCGTGTGTGTGGATCCTGTGATTTCTAAACGGGGGAGATTATACTTGCGATCATGTTAAAACGGATTACTCTGCATAACTTTATGAGCCATTCACATACCGTGATCGATCTGTCACCCGGTCTGACCGTTCTGACCGGTCCCAACAATTGCGGTAAGTCTGCTTTCGTCTCTGCGCTGCAGAACTTAACAGAGAATACCAAAGGCAATTACATGATCAGGCATGGCGCTAAAGAATGCCGAGTGATTGTGGAAACCGATGATGGTCATACGATTGAATGGAAACGAAAAAAGAAAAACGCCAGTTATTGCATTGATGGAATAGACATTCATCGAAAAACTCCTGACCAATTAGACGAGATACTTAGACTTTCAAAAGTCAAAGCGGGCGATAGTGACGAGTTCGATGTTCATTTTGGCGAACAGAAATCTCCGATCTTTTTACTCGGAGAGCCGGGGAGCCGGGCAGCCCGCTTTTTTGCTTCTTCCTCAGATGCCTCCAAACTGATCGAGATGCAGAAGCTGCACCGCAGCAATGTCCAGTCAGCTCAGCAGGAGTTGAAGTGGCAACAGGCTCAGGAAAAACAGAACGCAGAAATTCTTGGGCTGCTCTCCCCCATTCCGGATCTGGAAACCCGGCTTGAGAAACTGGAACAGACCTTTCAGACACTGTCCAAAGAGCAGCAGCAGCTTC
>NZ_CALFPF010000025.1 GCF_937919775.1 uncultured Gimesia sp. | reverse complement strand
AGTAACCCGCGCTCGCGAAGCCTTGAATAAGAGCCCAACTGAGTGAATCACTACATTAGGTCTTGGAACCATCCAAAATATCGCAGACTGCTTCCCGTAAGCCAGCCACTGAATAGTCCCGAGTGTAACGCAGGCCTGCTTTTCTTTTCACTCGGTCAAACTCTTACGGCTTCGTATCTACAATAGGGCGATGTCGTTCGATCTGGGATTTAAAATCTCCCAGACTTTGCCAGTACAGCGGATAATTCAAATCGACTTCGGTAATGGCAATCGTCCCCCATTCTCTGGCCTGCGCCAGCGGCTTGCCATCCTGACCGTAAATCGCAGAGATCATCCAGTTGGCAGAAGCATCGGTGTATGTGCTGCTCACGACGTAAACATGATTCTCACAGGCCCGCGCTGCACCGAGCAGCGGGTTACAACCCCAGACAGGCCACGCAATCACCTCAGCGCCATTTTTGCTTAGTTCCCGAGCCACTTCCGGAAAGAAGCCATCATAGCAGATCATCATGCCGACTTTTCCGAAACGGGTTTCGAACACCGGATACTCGTGCCCGGGGGTGACGCCCCCTTCGATCTCGCCGCGCGGCAGGGTCACTTTGCGATACTTGCCGACAATCTCTCCGTCAGGCCCTATCAACACTGCTACATTATAAACCAGATGCTCTGCCCGTTCGTAAAGTCCAACCACAATGTAAAGATTATGTTTTTTGGCAAGTTGACTAAAATATTTCGTGGAGGGTCCGGGAATCGGCTCTGCACACTCGGCATAAGACAGACCGGTTCCGTAGACCGTAATGGATTCGGGAAGCACGACCAGATCTGCTTTCTGCTGTGCAGCCTGTTCAATCAAATTCGCAAACTGTGCCGGTTTATCATTCGGTTTTTTCCCGTCCTGGGGTCGATAATGGATTGTCGCCAGTCGCACGATGCGCGGCTTCAGATCTTCGGTCTGCTTGAAACTGATATTGCACCATTCGATCTGTGATTGAGGTGGTCCCCAGCGAAAATGCAATTCGATTTGAACCTGGGCTGCTTGCAAAGGAGCACGGTAAGTCCCGGTTACTTTCGTCCAGCCTGAGTTCGTTTCCTGATCGGCGGGAAATTCCGGCTCCGCCCGTGGATGCTCCCCAGGCCGGTAAGAAGCGAAGGAAGGTTTATCTCTTAAAACACGTTTTCCCTGCTGATCCAGCCAGATTAACCGCGCGGCTCCGGCGCGACGAACCAGGTCAATACCCTCGGTTTTTCGTAACGCCGTAAACCCATATGTCTTGCCCCCCTGAACAGGAAACGTCTTCTGGATATACCCCATCAGGCCTTCCCGGTCGTCTGCCTGGATGATAAAGGCTCCTTTGTGATTTGGACCAGCGTCTGCGTCCCACGAAATGTTGGGACGCAGTTCTTCACGCGGTGTCAGTGCCTGCCATCCATCATGCAGTACCGTCTCGCCTGCATGTCCCATTTGATGCGAAAGCAGCGTCACAAGAAAGAACAAAATGCCGAATGCATTTTTCATAAGGACTTCTCCGGGAACTGAGCATCGTTTCTGAGACTGGTTACAAAAGTCAGGGCAAAACCCGACGAGCAAATATTGTAACACAGCAGGCCTGGCAAGACATCTGCAATTGCATTTTTGCAACAGAATCGCCAGATGCAATCGAAAGCTATCTTCCGAACTCAAATACTCATCAACAGAAAGGACCAGACACAAGGCAGATCATCAGAAAATTCAAACTCGAAAGCGCCGCCCCTCGCAACGCAGGTCCAAGCAGGCTTAATTCAGTTTCGGACACAAATAGTACTGCCTCTGACGCCCTGTTTCTTCAGATCAGTCTATGCACCAATCAAGTCTTCCGGTTGTGTCGCCGTATTCTCTTTGAGATCGATAAATATTTTCAATGCAGACTTTGCCAAAGTTCGCTTTTCACTGATTGAGGTCACATCCTGGAGTAATTTCATACACTTTTTCAGTTTATAAAAGTCAAACTCCGCTGTCTCATCCAGATGATACAATCCCATATTCCAATTTTCAAAGAGACGATCCTGAATCGTGTAGGAAATGATTCGGTTGACTCGACAATGTCGCTTGTCTTTTTGAATTCTGGCAAACACTGATTCGACGTCATTATATTCACCTTCCAGAACCTGGAAAAAATGACCGCGATCATAGACTAATATCCCGGTGATGCCCTGTTTTGGATTGTTCTGATGTGCAACCTTCAAGATTTCTTTCAACCCGACTCTTGACATACGGGCGATACTCTTACTGACATAGATAAGTTGATAGAGTTTCATGATGATTGAACCAGTGAAACGAATCTGAGAAATTGAACGATAAAATCCCGAAGCATCTATCATTGCTTATCGGTATAAGCGGGAGGAAATTACATTGGTATCCGTCGAGATTAAATATTTCTTGAGTAAATTGTCATCTACTTATGAGGGTAGAATTACCCAGTGAAATTATATTCACAACAGAGCATTTCATTTATACCGATTGACATTTTCTATAAAGCTATTAAAGCTAATAAATCTAATAAAGCTAATAAAAGCCAATAAAGCTA
>NZ_CALFPF010000024.1 GCF_937919775.1 uncultured Gimesia sp. | reverse complement strand
GCGACTTCGATACTCTGCGCAAAGGGTTTCTGGATTTCGTCTCGAACATTCCTTTCTACGGGCTGGCGGTCTGCTGCATTGACCACCCCGAGGTGCAGGCTTTGGTCGGCAAGATCACCGACCGCCGTGTCATGACCTATGGCTTCAACACCCAGGCCGACGTGCGGGCAGTCAACCTTCACTACAAGGCGGGCGTGGCGCATTTCGATATCATGTTCCAGACCGAAGGCATCACGATAGTGTGGATGATAATAGCGAGAGGCGCCCCGGAAACCGATCATGGGATTCTCCTCTTTGGGCTCGTAAAGTACTCCACCCAACAGGTTGGCATATTCATTCGTCTTGAAATCGCTCATCCGGACGATAACATCGCGCGGATAAAAGGCCGCGGCAATCATCGCCACTCCCTGAGCCAGAGTATCGACGAAAAATGCCGGTTTATTACTATACGTCGGCGTCAGTCGATCAATTTCTTTCTTTAATATCGGATCCTGCAGATTGTCATACTCTAAAAGCGCCATCGGATGGATGCGAATGAACGAATTGATAATGAATTCCATCCGCGCCAGACCGACTCCATCGCTGGGGAGCATCGAAAGACGAAAGGCTTCGTTTGGATTTCCTACAATCATCATGACACTGGTTTTGGGGCGCGGCAACTGAGACAGGTCAACCTCTTCAACTTCGTAATCGAGTTGACCTTCATAAACATGGCCGGTGTCCCCTTCAACACAGGAAACGGTCACCATTGATCCTGAAGGAATCGTAGTCGTTGCATCTTCTGCCCCGACAATCGCCGGTAGTCCCAGTTCACGACTGACAATCGCTGCATGACAGGTGCGACCTCCTCGATTTGTAACAATCGCGGCTGCCTTTTTCATAATGGGTTCCCAATCCGGATCAGTCTTATCCGTAATCAGCACATCACCCGGTTGAACTTCACTCAGATTCGCCGCATTTTGAATCACGCGTGCGATACCATGACCAATTCGTTCACCCACACTGTGCCCGGAAGTGAGAATTTTTCCTCGCTGTTTCAAATGATAGGTTTTTATTAAGTTCGTCTGTTTATTGGAATGAACAGTTTCCGGACGAGCCTGTACAATAAATAATTCCGATGTGATCCCGTCTTTAGCCCATTCAATATCCATCGGGCAGAATCGCCCTTGAACCTTTGAGTAATGATCCTCAATCAGACAGCCCCAACGTGCCAGTTTCAGAATATCTTCATCTGAGATGGCATATTGTTTTCGGTCTGTTGGATCGACGGGAACATTTCGGGTCATTTTTTCCCCGCCGGTATCATAGACCAGTTTGAATTCCTTCGACCCTAAAGTTTTATTCAGAATGGGATCATATCCGGTTTTAAGCGTCGGCTTGAAAACAGAATATTCATCCGGATTCACGCTCCCCTGGACTATGTTTTCACCCAATCCATAGGCAGCGTTAATCAGAATTGCTTCTTTGAATCCTGTTTCGGTATCAATCGTAAACATGACCCCCGAAGACGACAGATCTGAACGCACCATACGCTGAATGCCAATCGAAAGGGCAATTTCAAAATGGTCGAAACCTTTTTCTGTCCGGTAGGAAATCGCACGATCGGTAAACAATGAGGCAAAACAACGCCGACAGGTATCCAGCAGAGTCGCCTGTCCCCGCACGTTCAAATACGACTCCTGTTGTCCCGCAAAGCTCGCGTCAGGTAAATCTTCTGCCGTCGCGCTGCTGCGGACGGCCACATCGATGCCTCCGGGCAGGTTTTCGCTTAGTTTTTCGTAAGCTTTTTGAATTTGTTCTTTAAAGGATTGTGGAATCTCGGCAGCGAGAATTGCATGCCTGACCTTGAGGCCATGCTCCTGAAGATTGGAAATATTCGATGTATTCAGAT
>NZ_CALFPF010000023.1 GCF_937919775.1 uncultured Gimesia sp. | reverse complement strand
TGTGAAACAATATTCAAAAAAAAACGCTGTGTTATGGGCGAGAATCAGCCTGGCACCAGGAACTACTATTCACAAGAGCACATTTTGAGTGAAGAAAAACGTAACATACGCGAACAGCCAGAACACAATATGTTAACGATCCGAAACATCAAAATTATGATTGAGTACAAAGAGATACATTCCACCTGGCAGCAGAGTAGGGGGGAAGCAGCAGAAAAGTGATTCAATCGAACTCTTAACTTACATGATTAAGAGTTAATGGCACGAACGGCTGCTTCTCTGTTCGGGTAAGTCTCCCAAAGCTGATCCAGGTGAGTGACTTCCAAAACTTCCATGCAGTACTCACTGAGACCGCAGATGCAGAATCGACCACCTTCGCGATGGTTGAGGCGATTCCACATTCTGAAAATGACTTCGATAAATGCGGAACCGAAAAACGAAGTATGGGACAGGTCCAGCACGACAACCGGCGGTGACGCTGTTTCGGCGACCTGCAGCAATACATCTGTCAAGGCATCGAGTCTTGGTTCGTCCAGATTTTCGTACTCGGGTCCCAAGGCCACTATAGTGACCTGGCCATCTTTGACGATTTCTGGGGGATAATCAGCAGGCATAATTGAACTGTCAACAAGATCGTCGTTTGTAAAAGCCCTGCATGTAACGACAAGAGGGATACCAAAGGAACTTACACATAGTAATCCAAATCACCAAAGTGTCAACCAAGAAATCCGTTTGTGTTGCCAAGATCTATACGCGCAAGTCCATTAAAACCGAATATTTAACAACACGCTAACCTCTTCGCATCCCACCTAATATCAAGCGGGATTCTCAATTTCCCATCCGAGACCATGCGGGAGGCTTAAGAATCGGAGGCTATTGCTCGTTTTTCCACTCCTGCAGTTTTGCTTTCAGTTTTAATTTTTTATTATTACGAAAAATGAGCAAAGTCACCTCATCTCCGACTTTATGTGTCTCTAAGGCGGCTAATAAGTCATCCGCATTGGTAATTGGGATTTCATTGAGCTGCATGATCAAATCGCCCAATACCAGATTTCCCGTCTTATCAAAACTGATCGCTTTCAAACCCGCCAGATCAGCTGCCCCACCAGGAATCAGATCCTGAACCATGACTCCATGAGCATCCTGAGATAAAAGACGATTAATCTTAAGCTTTCGCGTGACGATATCATCAATACCAGTGAAGTTCAAACTGGGTATTTGAATCATGCCATAGCGAATTAACTGGGGCACAAATCGGCTGATGAGATCAACTGGTACGGCATAACCAATGCCGGCATAAACATGCGACGTACTGTAGATCGCTGTATTAACCCCGATTAAATGTCCCGAGCTATCCAACAGAGGTCCACCGGAATTTCCGGGATTGATAGCGGCATCGGTTTGAATCACATTTCGAATTGATCGCCCCGTTGCAGAAATGATTTCCCGCCCCAGTCCACTGATAATTCCGGTCGTCAAGGTTTGATCCAGGCCAAAAGGATTACCAATCGCCAAGACGGTCTGGCCCACCTGAAGGTCAGCAGAATAGCCGACTTTGATTGGCTTTAATTGCTCGCTGGGCGCATTGATTCTCAGGACCGCTAAATCTTTCGACTGCTCAAATCCCACCAGTTTTGCCTTCCAGGTCGTATTATCAGCCAACGTCACGGTTGCTTCATCTGCTTTCTGGATCACGTGAAAGTTCGTCACAATATGGCCGTTACGATCCCAGATAAATCCGCTTCCCGAGCCCTGCGGAGTTTTTTGGAGATTCATATTGAATTGGCCCGCCTCCAGCGCAAACTCTGAAGTGCGGATATGTACGACTGACGGCGAAGACTCACGAAATAATTCGATTGTTCTCAGCTCAGATTGAGTCAGATCCGATCGGACAGGTATCCGGGAGGCGGGTTGCCTCAATTTACGGCTCACTAATTCAAATGTCATTCCAATAATCAAAACAATGAGAATGAAAATGAGCCATTTTTGAGTGATTGAGGATTTTCTCGCAGGAGCAT
>NZ_CALFPF010000022.1 GCF_937919775.1 uncultured Gimesia sp. | reverse complement strand
TGAATGAATTGCTTTCTTAAGAGAGAGGAACCTTAAGCAGGCAATGATCTTATCTGTATAACGGATAATTTCGCATTTTCCCACTGTGAATGATCAGTAACAGAAAAATGGATTTGTGTTCTGCGCCGAGCGGAACAATGTTAGCTGCTTGTCGATAAGAGTTTCAAGAGTTTGCGCCTCAGAGTTACCCGCCTTGAATGCTGCGACAGCTCAGACTTTATGCTGGCTGGAACACAAGTGATTGTCTGTCGGTACATTGACCAATTTCAAGGAGGATCGCTTATGAGTGTAGAGACCTATTCCCAAATCGCAAAAAAACTTGCCCAGAAGATCGAACAGACGATTGCCTTGCGGACCGGAAGTCAGGTTCAGTCGTTAAAAGTGGATATCCTGGGAGAAATCGTCGTTCTTTCCGGACGTACCGATTCTTTTTACCACAAGCAACTCGCCACCCATGCCGCGTTAAGCGAAATCGATCAGTATGCCCTGACGAATAATATCAGAGTCGAATCCTGATCAACTTCCCGTTCCTGTAGGGAAACAGGAGCCGCTTCTGCAAACACCAGATTCAAAATCAGAGCCAGCGATTTGATCATGACGATCTCATCGGCCTGGCTTGATCAATGACGAGATCTTACGCATCTGCATCCGGTTTAATTTCAGACGGTGCTGATTCCGCTTTTTTGCGGCTCCCAAGCTGAAACTTCTTTTCTTCCCCGCGCAGAATTCGTCCCAGATTGCTCCAGTGTCGCACAATGATCAACAGCGGGACGGCAATACTGAAAACGGCCAGTCCCCATTTTTCCTGCGTGAACGCAGAAGATCCCAGTTGAATGAACTGCGCCACGCCAAAAGCAGTCGCGGCGACAATCGAACTGAGGGCGACAATCCGTGAGATCAGAAAAGTCAGAGCAAAGGCGGCCACTGCCACCAGTGTTGACCAGGGTCCCAGCACCAGAATGACTCCCAAACTGGTGGCGACCCCTTTTCCGCCTCGAAAACCAAGCCAGACCGGGAACATGTGACCGAGAATCGTGGCCACGCCGCTCAACACGCGGACCTGATCAAAATCAGTCGAATCAGGGCTTACGAATAAGGGGGGAATGCACAACACGGGAAGCAAGCCCTTTAGAGCGTCCAGCAGGAGGACCACAATTCCCCATTTTGCTCCCAGTGTCCGTGCCACGTTGGTGGCACCGATATTACCACTGCCTACTTTGCGGATGTCGGTTCCTGCCACCAGCTTCGCTGTCAACAGGCCAAACGGAATCGAACCGGCCAGATAAGAGGTCGCTGCCACAAAAATCCAAAAATAATCTGCAAACATCGGCTGGACAGTTTCGTATAATAGATAAAGTGCCATTTCAGTGGAGGAACGGGTTGTGATGATACTCGACATCAGCCGAAAAGCACAACAACAGCCGCAGATACCTGGCAAAGTTTTCGACGCAACATTCCTGCCGACGGAGAAACGCGATGATTCTATTCGCCTTCAAAGTCAGAAAGTTGAAACATACTGTTGGCCCTGACCTTGTGAATGAATTATTCTGAAGGTTCAGGGCTCCTCTCTTCTTTACTCTGTTTCTCAATTCTCAAAATCATGACTGAAA
>NZ_CALFPF010000021.1 GCF_937919775.1 uncultured Gimesia sp. | reverse complement strand
GCCCCATACTGCTGATCGTAAACTGGACTATCTCTTCTGTATCCGGGTGTTTCCGGGAGACCTTTTGTAAAGGACGAATACGATGGTAGGTGACGTCTGAAGGAATGAGAAATCCGTCGGCATCATAACTGCTGACAGAATCCTGGTGCCGATACTCGTCAATACGTAACGCGACCTCGCCCCCTACTGCTAACAGAATGAGCGTCACAAGGGCTAGCGTTAAATGCTTGAGCCAGCGCAGACGGGAACGAATCATCTTCAATGATCAGAATACCGATGTTAAGTTTCAGACCGGGTAATCGGAGACCCGTTCATGGAATTGAGCAACAAAACAGACGGGATTCTAAGTTTGATCCAGATTTACAGCAATATGAGTCTGTCAGCACCTCTGCGGAGTTTCCTGAATCGTTCCTGTGATCCCATTGAAAAAACTCTCCCGAAAGCATAAGTTGCATCCTCTGCAAATAAACGGACAACTCGGTAGCGTTTCGCATCATCCCTCTTTTTTGTCAAAGCCTCCCTATGAGTACCCACTCCACCGCCTCTTCCATTAAAGTCAATTCCAAACAGGCATTACAGCTCGTCACCGACCTGATGGCCATTCCCGGTAAAAGTGGGGAAGAAGGCCAGATTGCCGCAGAAATTGTGGGACGGATGCGCAAAGCCGGCCTGCCTGAGGAGTGGATTACCTTCGACACTGCCCATAAGAAAAGCCCTATTGGCGGTGAGACGGGAAATTTGATCGTAAAACTTCCCGGAACGATTAAAGGACCTCGACGACTGCTTATGGCGCATATGGATACCGTCCCGCTCTGTGTCGGAGCAGAACCGGTCAAAAAAGGAAATCAGATTCATTCAAAAAGCCCGCAGACCGCGCTGGGCGCAGACGACCGTGCAGGATGTAGCGTCATCCTGAATGCCTTGCTCACCATTCTGGAGCAGGAACTGCCGCACCCCCCTTTAACGTTCTGCTGGATGGTACAGGAAGAAATCGGTCTGGTAGGCGTCCGACATCTGACAACCGGAAAACTTGGAAAACCAGCTCTATGTTTTAACTGGGACGGTAAACTGGCTGACATGATCTGTATGGGAGCCACCGGTGATTCCGGGATGCTGATTCAAATTCAAGGCATCGCCAGCCATGCAGGCGCTCATCCGGAACTGGGAGTCAGTGCCGCTGTCATCGCGGGCAAGGCCATCGATGATCTCTCCACAAATGGCTGGCACGGCCTCGTAATCAAAGGTAAAAATACCGGCTCCAGCAATATTGGCGTCATTTCCGGGGGAGCCGCCACAAATGTGGTCATGCCCGAATTAACCATCAAGGCGGAAGCGCGCAGCCATAATCCCCGCTTTCGACAAAAAATTCTGAATGAATTCAAAAAAGCGTTCCAGAAGTCTGCCAAATCCCTGAAAAACAGTGCCGGAAAGCGGGGCAACGTTTCCTTTGAATCGCATTTGAAATATGATTCCTTTCGACTTTCAGAAGAGGACCCCGCAGTAAAAACCGCGAAACGCGCCATTCAAACACTGGGGGGCCAACCGCAATTGACGATCAGCAATGGAGGTCTGGACGCGAACTGGATGGCCGCACACGGTTTTCCCACAGTGACTATGGGGTGTGGCCAGCAGGATATCCATACTACGAACGAAACATTGATGATCGATGACTATCTCAAAGCCTGCCAGATTGGTCTGCTGCTGGCCACTGCGACTGAAACTGATTGAAACACAACACAACCCCAGTAACGTCAAGCAAAGATCTGTATTGAATGAGCGATCCATCCCCTTCCTTCAAAGAAATGTGGAGCACACTTCAGAGTCTGGTAAATCACCGTTTGTCAGAATCACTCGATCTCTCGCCAGATTGCCCGTCGATTCTCAGGGAAGCAATGTCTTATAGCCTCTCAGCGGGGGGAAAACGGCTTCGTCCGATTCTGGTTCTACTCAGTTGCGAAGCCTGTGGTGGCGAAATGGAAGCGGCGTTGCCCGCTGCCTGTGCGATTGAAATGGTGCACACCTACTCCCTGATTCATGACGATTTGCCGGCGATGGACGATGATGATCTTCGCAGGGGAATTCCCACCAGTCATATCAAATTCGGTGAAGCCAACGCCATCCTGGCCGGAGATGCGTTATTGACCCGCGCATTTGAAATTCTGGCAAGTCAGATTAAAGTAAAGTCCTGTGCAGCAGAATGTTGTGTCGATCTTGCCAACGCAGCCGGTGCTGTGGGAATGGTCGGCGGACAAGTCGCCGATTTAGAGTCTGAGCACCGGGAACACTCCACTTTGGAAGAACTGGAAGCAATTCACCGCAGAAAAACGGGACGACTGATCTGCAGTGCTCTGACAATGGGAGCCAGGATCGGTGGTGCGGATGCTGTAATCCTGGAAAGGCTGGAGAGATACGGCACCTGCATAGGCTTGGCATTCCAAATTACCGATGACCTGCTTGATTTAACCGGCGATAAAGAAAAAATGGGAAAAGGCGTGCGAAAAGACGCGGAACACGGTAAATTAACCTACCCATCCCTGATTGGTGTTGATGAAAGTCGCCGGCGCGCTCAAAATTTGATTGACGAAGCGTGCCTCTCGATCGCCCCACTAGGGAGCCACGGCCAACGATTGGAAGAACTGGCCCATTTTATATTGGAACGAGACCACTGATGAAAATCGAAATTCTACCACGGATCAAGTCACCGCTTGATATGCAAACTTTATCCGGGAGTGAACTCGAAACACTGGCTGCAGAAATTCGTGAAGTTTTGTGTACGGTCGTGGAAGATCGGTCGGCACACTTTGCCAGTAACCTCGGAGTCGTAGAACTCTGTATCGCCTTGCATATTGCTTTCGACTTTTCGCAGGACCGACTCATCT
The DNA here is from genome assembly GCF_937919775.1 of uncultured Gimesia sp. Classification (GTDB taxonomy): domain Bacteria; phylum Planctomycetota; class Planctomycetia; order Planctomycetales; family Planctomycetaceae; genus Gimesia. The sequence goes on along the minus strand of NZ_CALFPF010000021.1, from coordinate 372 downwards.
GGGATACCGGACATCAGATTTATCCCCACAAATTAATCACTGGTCGTTACTCCCAGATTTCCACGATCCGCCGCAAAGGCGGGCTGATGGGATATCCGAATCCGGAAGAAAGCGACTATGACCTGTTCATGACCGGGCACGCTGGTGCCAGCGTTTCCACAGTGTTAGGTTTGAAAGCCGGCGACGATCTGACCGGTAAAACCAGCCGCAAATCAGTAGCCGTGATTGGCGATGGCGCACTCCCTTCAGGCGTCGTTTTCGAAGCCATGAATAATGCAGCGGGTTTGAATAAAGATGTCCTGGTCATTCTCAATGATAATAAAATGGGAATTTGTCCACGCGTCGGAGGACTGGCAAAGTATCTCGATAAAG
>NZ_CALFPF010000020.1 GCF_937919775.1 uncultured Gimesia sp. | reverse complement strand
CTGCATCTGCCTCAACGTCTGGTCCAGACGGTCCGCGGGCGCGATGCAAGATGAACTGTCTGTTCTCAAGGCAGAACTGGAACAGCTTCAGGAACAAGTGGATGCTGATGCAGATGTGTTTGAAATCATTGACTTCGTTAAACTCTGGAAGAATGATCGGGCAGATCTGCAACTGCATTTTTCCATTCTCCAGAAATGCATTCCGAAAGCGTCTCGCTGTCAGCTGAGTGATCTGCAGTTTCATCAGCAGCCAGATGACCCAGGGGTCCTGGTCATTGCAATCAGCGGACTTGCAGATCGTACGGAAACGGTCGTGGAACTCAGTCAGAACATCCTTCGGAACGGTCACTTCCGCCAGAGCCCCTATCAAATCGAACGCACAAATGGATCGGGGAACCTGAAGGTGAATTTCCGGATTAAGCTGGAACCTTTGACCCCGCAGATTTCTGCAGATATTGATGAAGTGATGGACGAAGTCACAGACGAAATGGCTGAGGAAGCCACTGACAAAGCCACTGACAAATCTGCCGGCGGAGTTACTGACGAAGTTACTGACGAGAAGTCAGTTGGCGATTCGCAAGATCCGGGCGGGGTGTAATCATGTCATCAAAAAAACTTTTATTCTCTATTCTTCTGACCGTCGTGCTGGCTCGACCAATGTGGTCGTTTGCGTCGGGGATTTTCTGGAAGTCGACTGAGGAACTGCAGGCTGGAATCGACGAAACACTGACAGAGATAGAAGACGCATCAAACATAATCGACGAAGCCAGGATGGCACGCAATGACCTGAAGCCGGTACTGGAACGATGCCTTCCCGAGCCGGAGTCGACAGCGGCAACGTTGTTTCAGAAGTGGATCTACGAAAGCGCGACAGCGGCCGGTCTTCGAGACACCGTTGCCAGGGTGGGAGAATTGGAACGAGAAAGTGACGAGGCACTCTGCGGAACGATTGCCGCGGATATTGTGAGCACCGGAACTCTTTCTGAAATGTCAGTGCTGCTGCATACGATCGCGGAAGACTCCGTCAATCAGCGAGTCCGAGATCTGGAGATCACTCCGCTGGAAGATGGCAGCGGGCTGGCGAAGTTTGAATATCGAGTGGAAACTTTGACGACAATGAAGGGATCCGGTGCGGTCCTGCCGTCGGTGGCGGCGACGCTGAACAGACTTCCCGAGGAGCAGTCAAGGAATTTTCTGCAGCCTCTTTTCCCGAATGTTCTTCCGGCCCCGCCTGCCCCTCCCGCACCTGTGATGGTTCAGGCGACAACGCCGCCTCCAGCTGCTCCGGTTCCTGCTTCGCGACCGCCCATTGCCCCTTCGCCACTGGTTCTTGTGGGCACAATCATGTCCGGATCAGAAGTAAGAGCCATGTTTTTTGATCCTCAAGGGGGCGCCACGAGAACTGTCGTGGTCGGCGATGAACTTCAAAGCAGAGATTTCAACGCTAAAATCATGGCCATTACAAACAACAGTGTGATGCTGCGTATGAGTGCAGGAATCACGGAGATCCGGCTTTCACAGGCATTATCCTCGATTCCTCAATTGCTGTGGAATCCTGTGTTGGTTTTATCCGCCGGTGGTTAACCTGTGGCATTTTAGAGACGGCAGAATTCCCCTTGTCACTGTTTATTTCCTCAGGAGTCTTATCTCAATGAATCAAAGATCCCATGTTCTTTGCAGATCATTCCTTTTAATTTCGCTGCTGCAGTGTCTGTCACAGAATGTTTTCGCCGACGAACTCGCGAAAATATCCACGGCTCAGGAAGCAGCAGACAAACTTGGCGTCGGCATCAATCTTGGCAATATGCTCGATGCCCCTAACGAAGGTGACTGGGGTGTTCGATTTGAAAACGACTATGCAGCGATCATTCGCAAAGCCGGATTTCAACACGTCAGGCTGCCAGTGAAATGGTCGGCACATGCTTCAACGAAAGCCCCTTTCAGGATTGATCCCGCTTTTGTTGCGCGAGTCAAAACGGTGATGGCTGTCTGCAGAAAGCAGGGTCTTCGTGTTGTGCTCAACATTCATCACTATGATGAAATGCACGTGGCCCCTGGTAAAGAGACGGATCGATTCCTCGCGATCTGGCGGCAGCTGTCGGACTTGTTTGCATCACAACCAGAGACGGTCTACTTCGAAATTCTCAATGAACCGCACGACAATCTGACGACGCAGGAATGGAATAAGATCCTTCCTCTTGCTCTCGAAATTATCAGGAAAAAGAACCCCCAACGGGCCGTGATTCTGGGAGGCGGAAACTGGAACTCACCTGACGAACTGATCCATCTGAAACTTCCGGCGGAAGATCAGATGCTGATCGCCACAGTTCACTATTATCGACCTCACGAGTTTACACATCAGGGCGCGGAGTTCCTGGGTGACAAGGCTCCACCAGCGGGAAGAAAGTTTCCTTTTAATCAGGCAGAAAGAACGGCTATTGAGGATGATTTCCAACGGATCGCGGACTGGTCCGTGAAGAATCATCGCCCTGTGTATGTCGGGGAATTCGGTTGCTATCACATGGCCCCTGGCGAAGACCGATTACGCTGGACGCGGACCGTTGCAGGCCTCTGCAGAAAACACGGATTCGGATCTGCCTACTGGGAGTTCTGTTCAGGGTTCGGAGCCTGGGATCCTGTTCGCCGAGAATGGCGCACCGATATCCGCGATGCGATTCTTAAGCCGTAATCGCCACGCTGTCTCCATCGCAGGATTTCTGCACCGCAAAACAACTCCTGCGGGAGGGATCTGACCGCTTGCCCTGCGATGCCGTGACGTGTCCCACGCTGACAGAAGTGCGGAAACACTGAGGTTGCGAGTACTTCAGAGCCGGATCCCCGTCGCCGTTGATGAATACCCGTGAGGTGGTGACAGTTTCAGGGACAGGTCATTCTCTTATTTTGAGAGTTTGATTTTACACGCCGATCTCCAAACCCGGTTTGGAATAGAGAATGAAAGTATCTTACGAAGAAGATTTAGCCAATCG
>NZ_CALFPF010000019.1 GCF_937919775.1 uncultured Gimesia sp. | reverse complement strand
TGAAATGGAGAACGAAGAATGTCAATTTTTGTCGGTGAGTCACTTGTTGGCGAAGGTAATGAAGTTGCTCATATCGATTTGTTGATTGGTGACAAAAGCGGTCCTGTCGGAGTGGCTTTTGCGAACGCTCTGTCTAACCAGAAAATGGGTCACAGCAACCTGTTGGCTGTATTATCACCAAATCTGGCTGTGAAGCCAGCGACTGTGATGATCACCAAAGTCACAATTAAAGGCGCCAAGCAGGCCGTGCAGATGTTCGGCCCCGCTCAATACGCCGTTGCCAAAGCAGTGGCAGACAGTGTTGAAGCTGGCGTGATTCCTAAAGATCAATGCGAAGATCTGGTCATTGTCTGCGGTGTATTCATTCACTGGGAAGCCGATGACGACAAGAAAATCTTTGATTACAACTACGCAGCAACCAAAGAAGCGATTGCTCGTGCCATGAAGAACGAGCCTTCTGTTGATGAAATGCTTGCCAAGAAGAGTGAAGCCTCTCACCCCTTCTATGCTGGCTGAAATTTCTGTATAGGTGCAAAAATCGAAATTAGACCCCTGTTCTTTCAGAGCAGGGGTTTTTCGTTCTGTTTTTTCCAATCTCCTGTTTTTGGTGAGCTTCAGAAATATCATGAAAAAAATACTGATTCAACTGGATACCGATGCCCAGCCCAGCACATTTGATCGCGTCGTCGCTGTCGACGCGGGCGTCGATGAACTGATGAGCTATGGGGGTATCACGCCCGAAAATGTGGAAGCGCTGGTGCACGGCGCGATGTTTACGCGCGGACCCAAAAAACTGCATCGCACTGCCATTTTTGTCGGTGGCAGTCATGTCGAACAGGGAGAGGCTCTTTTTCAGCGCATTCAGAAGACGTTTTTCGGTCCGGTGCGGGTCTCGGTCATGATCGATTCGAATGGTTCCAATACGACCGCGGCGGCTGCGGTACTGGCGGCCGGGAAACATCTCGATTTTGCTGAAACCACGGCGCTGATTCTCGGGGGAACCGGTCCTGTGGGACAGCGTGCGGCACAATTGCTGGCGAAGCGTGGTGCGAAGGTGATTGTGGCATCCCGCTCGGAAGAGCGCGCTCAGGCGACCTGTGATGCAATTTCAGCTGCAGTCGAAGGAGCACAATTGCAGGCTCTGTCGTTAAAAGATCATAAACAGATTGAAGAGGCCAACCGGGAAACAAACCTGATTATCGCTGCCGGTGCAGCCGGGGTCAAACTGCTGCCAGCGGCCTGCTGGAAACCAATGAAACAGCTGAAAGTCGTGATTGATCTCAACGCGGTTCCTCCTGCGGGAGTTGAGGAAGTCGACGTGATGGACAAAGCAACCGACCGGGACGGCGTGTTGTGTTACGGGGCGATCGGAGTCGGCGGCACCAAGATGAAAATTCATGAAGCCGCCATCCGTAAGCTATTCAAAACCAATGATCTGGTGCTCGATACGGAAGAAATCTATCAGATTGGCGCCAACCTGAAGAAATAATTATGATTCAGAATCGGCGGAGAACGAACTGTTCAGGTTGCATCTTCCAAAGGTGTCTCGCTAGAATTAGTAAGTCCAATAATACGTTTTGAATTGAATCTGTCGGGCTTTACGGGTGGTTTTGCCCACATGGCCGGTAATTCAGGATGAATCAAATGATAGACGATGCCACTATAATGAAACGCATCTGCTCAGGAGAGTATCTCCTGTTCGATGAGTTGGTGTTGCGCTATCGTGAGCGTTTACTGCGATTTGCCTGGAGTAAATACGGCAGCCTGTCGGCGGCTGAAGATCTGGTACAGGAAGCATTTTTGTCCGCGTTTGCTGCGCGCGAGTCGTATAACCCTGCGTTTGCCTTCTCGACCTGGCTCTGGACGATTTTTTTGAACCTGTGCCGTCGTCATTATAAACGGGAATTACGCCACCCGCGCGAAATGGTGCGTTCCTCATTTGCTGCTGCCGAAGCCGCGGTGATTCCCGAACCCAGTTCGTCAGAAACTCCTTTGCAGGTTGCTTTGAAGACAGAACAATTTGAGCTTCTGGCTTTGTATCTTGCTGAATTGCCGGAAGTTCAGGCCGATGCACTGCGACTGCGTTTTTTTGGCGGAATGAAATTTACTGAAATTGCCTTAACGATGGATTGCAGTTTGTCGGCAGCAAAAATACGTGTAAAAAACGGATTGCTTCAATTGGCTCATCGTTTTTCTGAAGGTTCGACTTCGGAAGGAGAAGTCTCATGAACTGTGACGAAGCTTTTGATTTGATTACTCATCCCACCGATCACAATTGTGAGGAGTTGCAATGGCATCTCCAGTTATGCCCGCGCTGTCGGCAGATGAAAGAAACCCTGGCACCGGCTTTGGATACGTTTCAGCAGATTCTGGATGATGTGACAGACGTTGATCAACTTTCCCAGTTTCATGCCGATTTTCATCAGACGTCCGATCAGGAATCGGCGTCTATTTTTCCGAAGACAGGGCAGCCTTTTTTGTCTGCGGAAACGGTGCGTATGGCGGAACAGGCAGCCAGTCGCTTAAGAGCAGAATCTGTCACCAATCAGATGACAAAACCGTCTCAGAAGCCAAAACCTCACCAGAAGCGGCTCGTACATGCGGCGTTGATTCTGCTGGTCGGCTTTCTGATGGGGTGGGGGATCTCTCTGAATGGTCCCGAGAATCAGTTCTCTCCGAGTGTGAGCAGTTTACAGAGTCAGCAGCCCTGCCTCTGGATCGCCCAGCGTGAAAGCCGAGCGAACCAGCCCGCCAAAACGGCGCGCGAAAAGGGATCAGCCAGCAATGTGGTTCTGTCCTGTGTGGCTTGCCACTTGCAGTCGACTGCCGAGTAACAGGCTCCGCGTTCCTCGATTCACCTGAGTCTTCGAGGCCTTTCAAGTCGGTTTTTTAAAGTGAAATGCGTGGGCGCACTCATCCTGCTTGTAAGATTTACAAGCAGGTTCCGCAGGCAGTGAATTTTTTTCCATGGATGTCATCAAAACGGATGGTCATGGAAAAACTCGTCTTGCGGCTGTTTTCGATTTTCGTTATTTCTACGCAACCCACTTTTAACCAGTGGGCAACTTTCCTGTCTAACACTCCCTTTTCTCATATCCCCACTGAGATCTCAGGGGCATTAAAAAAGAGAATTCCAACCTGTCACAATGAAGTGAACCTCATATCTTTTCTCGCAAAAATTACAATTGGATTCGACATGATAAGAGGTGTCTTATCTGATGCCAGATGCGGTAACGCATTCCGATCAGCATTGAGCCTGATCCTGGTACAGATTACATTATTCGGAGACTGCATCAACGGGATTGCCCCATTGATGAGCTCAGCCTTTGCGCAGGAAGCACAAAAGAGTTCGATTTCTCTGAACGAACCTCTTTTCGATATCCAGGTGGAAGGTAACGAATCGATACCCGCACTGTCGATTTTACAAAAAACAAAAATTCAACGGGGTCGCCCAGTTTCCCGAGATCAGGTGATTGAGGATGTAAGACAGCTCTTCGCAACGCGCTGGTTCTCCAGCGTGCAACCGGTTTACCGAAAAACCGATCAAGGGCTGGTTCTGGTGTTCAAAGTCAAAGAACGTCCGATTGTTGAGAAGGTGGAATTTCGGGGAAACAGTAAAATCAAAACGAAGCGTCTGGAAGCGACGACCGGTTTGAAAATCGGTTCCCCCTTCGATATTTCCGCCAATCAGGAATCCGTGCATCGGATCAAACAGCTCTACGTCGAACGTGGTTATCGATTTGCTGAGGTCAAACTGCTCAAAGGCGATGGTCCCGATGACCGCCAGGTGATTTTCGAGATCAATGAAGGCCCCAAAGTTGTTGTTTCGGGTATCAGTTTTCAGGGAAATAAATTCGTCAGTTCAGGCGTACTCAAAACAAAACTGCTCACCAAAAAAGCGCCGCTCGGTTTGAGTGTACTGGGTGGGAAATTTGATCCTGCGACTGTGGAAGACGACTTAATCTCTCTCAAACAATATTATAACGGCCTGGGTTTCTTCGATGTGAAAATTGAGGAGAAGGTCGGTTTTAACAAAGATCGTTCAAAGGTTCAAATTGATTATACCGTGAACGAAGGCAAACGTTACCAGATCCGTGATATTCTGATCGAAGGGAACCAAATCTTCTCAGAAGAAGAAATTCGCGACGATATCAAGTTGGCCTCGGGTGAGTTTTTCAACAGTCGTACTCTTTCTACAGATGTCGAAAAACTGACCACAAAATATGGGGAACGCGGCCATTTGTTTGCCAGAGTCAACCCCGTTCCCCGTTTTCTGGAAGCGCCCGGTGAAGTCGATCTGGTCTATCAGATTAACGAAGACAAACCGTATCGGATTCGACGGATTACTCCCCACATCGCCGGTGACAATCCGCGTACCAAAAGTTCTGTTTTGACAAATCCCCTGATGGTTTCTCCCGGCGACCTGGCGAATCAACGCCTGATTACCAAAAGTAAGCGTCGTATTGAAGGGGGACAGGTCTTCGAGAAGGGGCCGCAAAACGGACCTCGCATCAACGTGACGAAAGTGGATCCTCAACGGGAACTCGCTGAGATTCGTAAAGATGATGTCCTGCGAGGTCAAAATAATGAAAATAATGAACTTGATCATAACGTTGAACAAGGTCAGATCTATGACGATGGTATCCTGAACGAACAAAAACGCGAACAGGAAGTGTTTCGAGGGCAAAACTACGACAATGGTATTCCGCAACCGCTGAATCCACTGTTCGGAAACAGCCCACTGGGAGATCCGATGGGGACTGAATTCCCCCAGCAGCAGCCGGGCTGGGTGGATCTGGATGTGTATGCTTCCGAGAGTCGTACGGGTCGTCTGATGTTTGGTGTGGGTGTCAACAGTGACGCCGGCGTCGTCGGATCGATTGTTCTGCAGGAGCAAAACTTTGATATTCTCAGGCCGCCACGCAGCTTTGAAGATATTCTGGACGGAACCGCGTGGCGTGGTGGCGGGCAGCAGTTCCGTGCGGAAGCGGTTCCCGGTGATCAGGTCAGCCGTTATCTGGTGAACTGGACCGATCCTTATTTTCTGGACACCAATTTCAGTCTGGGAGTCAGCGGCTTTTATTTCACACGCTATTATACAAACTGGAATGAAGAACGTGTTGGTACCCGTTTAAATCTGGGGCGTCAGTTGACCCAGGAGTGGTCGGTCAACGGCCAGTTCCGTCTGGAAAACGTCGACCTGATGAATCCGACGACTCCGACCCCTGCCATCGTTCAGCAGTCTGTGGGAAATAATCTGCTGAATACATTCCGACTGGCAGCCACACACGACACACGTGATGCCGCGTTTCTACCGGCGGAAGGTCATATCTTCGAAGCTGCTGTCGAGCAGGCTGTCGGAGATTTCGATTACACCCGCCTGGAAACGAATGCCAGTCAATATTTTACAATCTATAAGCGACCCGATGGTGGCGGACGTCACATTCTATCTTTGAGTGCCTCACTGGGATGGACTGATACGGGGACTCCGGTGTTTGAACGGTACTATGCCGGTGGTTTCCAGACATTCCGCGGCTTCGAGTTCCGGGGAGTCACTCCGCGGGAAAATGGCGTCGCCATTGGTGGTCGCTGGAGCTTCCTGGGTAGTGCCCAGTATATGGTTCCGATTACTGCCGATGAAATGATCCAGATGGTCTTCTTCAGTGACTTCGGTACTGTGGAAGATAGCGTGACTCTTGATCAGTTCCGAGTTTCTGTCGGTGCCGGGCTTCGTTTAACTGTGCCTGCGATGGGACCGGTTCCCGTTGCCTTGGACTTCGCAGTGCCGCTGGCGAAAGAGAGTTTCGACCAGACACAGGTCTTCAGCTTCTACGTCGGATTTACCCGCTAGAGCGTATCCCATTTAACCATAGCGTCTCTCGTTCTATTATACTTGTTCCGAATGGCCCTGGAGACGCTACAGTAAACCTGGATACAGGTTAGTCTCTCCCCGCTGTGTGACCACATCGCCTGTCTCGACACAGAACCGCCGACAGGTCCATATTTTGGAGCGGCCACAGGTTTCACCAGAGTCTGTTCTGGACTATGATAGTGGCTTGATGCGAGGTTTCCTATTACTTCAGTGAGCAGCGGAAATGATTCTGGAAGGTATCGTTACCAGTCGAAATCAGCAGGGTGAATTAAACATCGCTCCGATGGGCCCCGTGGTCAATCCTGAGATGTCCCGGTTTGTGTTGCGCCCTTTTCAGACGTCGCGTACCTTCAGCAATTTGAAGGAAACCCGCTGTGGAGTCTTTCATGTCGTAGACGAGGTTTTGTTACTGGCAAAAGCAGCCATCGGTCTGCTGGAGGAAATTCCGGAAACATTCCCCGCTGAGCGGATTGCCGGCGATGTCTTGCAGTCAGCCTGCCGCTGGTATGAATTTCAGATTGAGTCCATTGATGAAACCGACGAACGAACCATCATGCAGGCCGTGGTGGTCCACCACGGCCGAATCCGCGATTATTTTGGGCTGAACCGAGCCAGACATGCAGTTCTGGAAGCGGCAATTATGGCGACACGGACGCATCTCATTGAGCAGAGCGAGTTAGAAGCCCGGTATCGCACCTTTGCAGAAATTGTAAAAAAGACCGCCGGTCCGGATGAGCAGACGGCGTACAACTTGCTGGAAGAATATATTGCCAAAGCATATGCTAAAGATTCATGAAAAAAATTGTGTCCCCATTATTCAATCAACGTCAAAAGCAATCTCTGTCATGTCACGCGAAGTGAGTGTCACTACTGGAAGTCGATTACACTGGGGATTGCTGTCCCTGGCTCCCGCGACAGGGCGTGAATTCGGCGGGATCGGTTTAATGGTGGATGAGCCGTCATTGATGCTCTCAGCCAGACTATCATCAACAGGGCAGGATACCATTATCTGTAGCGAGGGCTGCTACTCAAAAGTAGCAGCGGCGATTGATGCTGCCCGCCGTTCTCTGGCCGGTCCTCTGCGAGAGCGTTTTTTTTCAGTCGAGTTACATTCCGAGATACCTTTGCATTGTGGTTTTGGTTCAGGAACGCAGTTGAGCCTGGCGGTCGCGAAAGCGATTTCGGTGTTGTCGGGAGAGCCGGCGTTGTCTTCCGTCGAATTGGCGCAGCGCGTTCAGCGCGGCGCACGTTCTGCGCTAGGCGTACATGGTTTTGATTCCGGCGGGTTTCTGGTCGAAGGGGGAAAACGCGATCCAGCTGAGATCAGCCCCCTGGTGATGCATGCTGATTTTCCGGAAGACTGGAAAATTCTGTTGATCACACCTGTGAATCAGGCAGGAATCTCAGGTATCCTCGAGGCGGATGCCATTCAGCAGTTAGGCCCGATGCCTGTGGCGGTCACGGAAAAACTCTGCCGACTGGTGCTGATGCAGCTCATGCCTGCCGTACTGACACGTGATTTTGCCGGCTTCAGTTCCGGTTTGACAGAGTTTGGGCATATTGTGGGGGAATTTTTCTCTCCGGCTCAAGGGGGAATTTTCGCCCATCCACGAATGGTCGAGTTGGAAAAACTGCTGATTTCAAAAGGAATTCAGGGAATCGCCCAAACTTCCTGGGGCCCAACTTTATCGGTGGTCTGTCCGAGTTCTGATAATGCGGAAAAAGTTTCAAGTACAATACTCCAAAATGGTTACGGAGAATTATGTTCGTTAAGAACCGTCAATCCTCTGAATCATGGGGCCCGGATTCAGAGCAGCGATGGTGCTTGAACTTTTGATTTGGAATCGAAGTTTCAGAAACAAGGTGAATTCTTACAGGGGAATTCTTCGACTATAGACCAAGGCTGGTATAATACAGACACCCCGAATAAGACGAAACATTCTAAAAAAAGCAGTGAGTAATATTCTTTATGAGTTCCAAGCAAAATCACTCTGAAGTATCGCGGCGGGATTTTCTGCGTGTCGGTAGTTTGAGCTTCGTCGGGTTATCGGTGTCGGAGCGGGCCACGTTATCGGCTGCAGAGAGCGATCGTTCGCAGAAGAACTGCATCCTGATCATGATGACCGGGGGTGCCAGCCAACTGGAGACATTCGATCCGAAGCCCGATGCGCCTTCTGAAATTCGTGGCCCTCTGAAAGCCATCTCCACTTCGGTTCCCGGCGTTTTTCTCAGTGAGGCTTTACCTCAACTGGCACAGCGGGCAGGACAGTTCTCGATTGTGCGATCGCTGTATCACGATGCAGCCCCCATTCACGAAACCGGTCATCAGCTCATTCAGACAGGCCGACTCTCCGGGGGAGCATTGAATTATCCCTGTTTTGGTTCCGTCGTTTCGCGGCAGTGGGGGCCTCGGGGTGATGCGCCTCCTTTTGTCGTTTTGCCGCGTCTGGTAGGTTCTCTGGGAGTGAATATCTATCGCGGACAGCAGGCCACATTTCTGGGAGAGGCATTCGAGCCGGCGACCACCGTTCGGGAATCATCAACCAGCGGTGATTATGAAATTGAAATCGCGGGAGAATCCAAGGCGATTCAGCAGCAATACGGAAAACACCGATTCGGCAGGTTGCTGCTGCAGGCACGGCAACTGGTGGAACGGGGAACGCGATGCGTGATCGTCAATTTATTCGATGACCTGCATCAGCAGTTGACCTGGGACTGTCATGGTACGGGAACGGGGACTTCCGGAAAAGTATATGAGTATCGGGATTCGCTGGGACCGGCGTTTGATAAAGCATTATCAACCTTACTCGATGATCTCTCTTCGAAAGGCTTGCTGAGCGACACGCTCGTGGTGGCCACGGGAGAATTCGGGCGCACGCCTCAAATCAATGCGCATGGGGGCCGCGATCACTGGCCTCATGTCTGGTCAGCGTTAGTCGCCGGCGGTGGTACACCCGGCGGTCAGGTGGTGGGCGCCAGCGATGCCCGCTCCAGCGCCCCGGTAGAACGTCCTGTGCATGCTTCGGAACTGACGGCGACGATTTATCATCACCTGGGACTCAACCCCCAGAGCTGTCTGGCCCGCCTGGATGAGCAGGAAATCAAACTGGTCGAAGCATCGCCGGTTCAGGAACTGGTAACCGGTTAATCATTGACCGGCATAGAGGCGAATGAATTCTCAAGCGATGTCCGTAGCGGGGGGCTTGTTTTCTTCCGCCAGAATCGTTTCGACTTCCGCCAGACTGCAGTAGAAGCAGTTGCTGATTTCCTGTGCGGAAAATCCCGCCTGGCTGAGATAAACCATCATGGTGCGCCGCTCTGAAGCCGCACTGTATTTGCGGGAATTCTCATACACCAGAATGTCGGGACCCGACTCAGATTTCGGGGCAGGAGCCGGGGCATGGAAACTCTGTTGCGACAGCGCCAGTTGCGTGCGTAAGCGGTTGATTTCCCGGTCTGCATCCAGCAGCAATTCATCTAGTACGCGCAGGCGATCATCGCTTCGGGCATCTACTTCTCTGCCATATTCATAGAGCTTGACTTCAAGCTGATTGAGGCGGTTGTATTGGCTTTGTTCCAGGGTGTTCAGTTCCTGCTGCGCTTCATTCAGGGGATTTCGATTGCGCACGCGACGTTGCTCGCGAAAACTTCTTCTGAGAGCCCAGGCGACAACCAGTATCAGCCCCCCTGTCAGAATCAGATTGGAATCATTTAAGTCAAACATGATTGGCAAGTCATCCTTTACTTCCAAACAATACCGAAATGGCGCGGTTTACATTTCACTCTGACGATCTTCCTGATCGCCGTAAAAGTGATTATCCGTGATCGTGATCGTGATCGTGGTCGTGGTCGTGGTCGTGGTCGTGGTCGTGGTCGTGGTCGTGGTCGTGGGTCACATTTGCATCGTTGCCCAGCGGGGTTTCGGAATGACCATCAAACAGAAAGGCGGCTTCTGCAGCACGATAAATGGTTTTGAGCGAAACATGATTCGCGGCGGCAAGCTGCGCACAGGCTTCATATTCGGGAGTAAAAATAGATTGCTGATTGGGAGCGAGAGAAAGTTTTCCAGCCACGTTGCCCCATGCCGTTTTGACGAGATGGGCCTGGCGCGGCCGCAGGGCACGCTGCAACTGATGACGGCGAATGCCCAGGGTTTCCGTTTCCTCGAACAGAATCGATTCGAGTTTTTCTGCTGATTCAGGCTTGCAGATAATACTGAGCATGACGGCGGGGCGGTCTTTTTTCATCTGGATCGAAGAAGTGTAAACATCCAGAGCGCCCGCTGCCAGCAGTTTCTGTTTTGTGTAACCGATGACTTCCCCCGAAACATCATCGAGGTTCGTTTCCAGCAGGGTCACATAATCGGTGTGACTGGAGGTGGCTAACTCTCCGACAAAGATGCGAAGCAGATTGGCGCGCTCCGGAAAGTCTTTGGTTCCCGCGCCATAACCGATTTCTTCGATCGTCATAGGGGGCAGCATTGAGAAACGATCGACCAGCGTGGAAATAATGGCAGCGCCCGTGGGGGTCGTGAGCTCGGCTTGAATCGGAATGTCAGCCAGGGGGATGCCCTTTAATAATTCCGCGGTCCCTGGAGCGGGAACCGTGCAGATTCCATGATCAATTTTAATCTGTCCGTAACCGGTCGGAATAGGGCTGGAGATGATTTGCTCAACCCCCAGCAGGTCAAAGCCGATGGCGACTCCCACGATGTCCACAATCGAATCGATGGCCCCGACTTCATGGAAATGCACTTTGTCGATGGTAGAACCATGTACGCTGGCTTCCGCGGCAGCGATCGCCGAAAACAGAGCGAGTGCCATCTCATACTGCTTCGGTGTGAGCTGCGTCGACTGCTTCAGGATTTTAACGATGTCGCTTAAGTGGCGATGGGCGTGCTGTTCGGGATGTGTAATCTGAACCGAAGTCGCATGAAATCCTCCCTTCATCGTGGAAGAGAAGGTAAGTTTCACGCCGGGCAGGCCAAGTGAATCGATGCCGGCACAGATCTGATCTGCGTTCACGCCTGCGTCAACCAGAGCAGCCAGAGTCATATCACCGCTGATTCCGGTGGAACAATCTAAATAAGCAATCCGCACGGTCGGGGTATCCAGGTGGGTTAAGATCGGAAGAAGGAGTAAACTGGTTATTCCAGAAGCGGATTCTAAAGATAACCGGCTGGTTCTCCAAGGTCAATTCGATGCGGCTCATGCCTGACTGGCGGGGCTAACTCTATCTATGTTAAGCAGATAAGCGAACGCTGTCTGTCGGAGACGTAACACAGGATACGCCTTTTTCACTGAGAATCCGGTGTCCGCTTCTGTTTTGGACGCTGATTTGTACGAGATCGCGTACTGAAACAGGTCTGTACGCGAATTATTCAGCGTTGATAGATTGGCAGATACTGATATTCCACGGCGAGGGCCAAGACTGCCAGAGCGGTGGAATAAACCTTGCCTGCTTCCTTTTCGCTGCCCTTTGTGGCGAGCCAGCTGCCGTCGTGTTTTTGCATTTCCAGCAATTGGGGAATGATGGTGGCCCGGGTTTTTTTCCAGTATTCTCCCCCCATCTGGAACATGCCCACGTTGCAGTAATAGGCGCCGTAGAAGTAATAAAATTCATCCGGATGCAGCGGGTGCTCTACGAGATAATCGCCCGCCTCCAGCGCGTCGCGGGTATGGTGCTGCCCGCAGATTTCCAGCGCAAGGATTCCCGTACCCGTCCGTGTCGCACTGGGCGCCCCTCCGGGCTGATAGGCAAAGCCGACATTATTACGTCCGCGGCAGTGACGCACATAAGTGACCGCCTTGTCGATGTGGTCTGCTGAAATATCACAGCCGATATTCTTCGCGGCCCGCAATGCCAGTAACTGCCAGCCGGTCACGCTGAGATCGCTGTCCTTACTTGTCTGATTATATCGCCAGCCGCCGGCGTTTCTTTTATCTTTGGGGACATCCTGCGCCAAAACAATGAGTTTGACTGCGCGAGTGAGAACGGCTCGGCATTTTTTCTCTCGTTCCCCCGTCAGCATGCCCGCGACTTCTGCCAGCATTAAAGTGCTGATGCCATGGCTGTACATCGGCCCGTGGCTTTTGTGATGCACGACCAGACCGTTGTCGGCCTGATGTGCCAGAACCCAGTCAATGCCTTTGTTGATCTGATCGCCGTAAGGGCCTTCTTCCGGAACATAACCGGCGGCCATGAATGCCATAATCGCCAGCGACGTCGCAGCCGTCGATTCGCCATAGGAATTAAAAGACCAGGCGCCTGAAGGCTGTTGTGATTTTGATAAAAACTGAACGGCCCGTTGAATGCTGGAATCGAGCTGTTTTTTCTGTTCGTCCAGTTCCTGAGCCCGGCAACGCGAAGTGCTTTGGACGGAAAAGGCAAGAAACAGTAAGACAACCAGACAGCGTGACATAGATTTTTTCCTGTGATTCAGAACGGAATCGGATTTTTATTTACTGTCAGATTTCGATTTGGCAATGGCTTCAAAATAATGCTTGATCAAGCGGGCATACTCCGGGTCGGTTCTGCTGGAGGATCCTTGCAGAATTTCGGTATCGAGATTACCGGGGAGTTCTCCCCAGTTGCGATTGGACATGGCCTTCAACTTTGTTTTGAGTTGCGTGAAGTCCACGCTGGTTCTGGCGCCGCCCCCCTCGCTTTCGCCTTGCCCCTTTCCGGGAGCCATATTTTTAGAAGCCGTTTGCGATTGCTGTCCTTGGCCGGGATCTGAACCTTGTTGCGACTTTGATTTCAGTTCCGTAGCGGCTTGCGAAAGGGATTCTGCGGCCCGCTTGAGCGATTCGGCTGCTTCTTTCGAGGAAGAGGGCTTAGAAGATTTACCGGATTCAGACTGCTGACTTTGATTTTTCGAATTTTCAGCCACCTGTTGTTCTGCGGATTGCGCATCGTCACCAGGTTCTGATTTTCCCTGGCCTTTTTGTTCGCTGGAGTCAGAAGGTTTCTGGTCAGTCGGCTTGGCCTGTTTGGGTTCTGCATTCGAATCGCGGGGCGTCGTCGGATCATTTTGGGCCATTGCCTGATCGTCGGCTTTGAATTCGGGACTCTGTTCCAGTTGCTTCTGGGCGTTGCGAAGTTGCGCAGCTGCATCGGTCACCTGATTGCCTACCTTTTCGGGAACAGGAGACTCTTTCTGTTTGCGAGCACTGGCTTGCTGGGTTTGTTGTGCAGCCGCCTGCAACGCTTTGGCTGCCTCGCGCGCCTGTTCTGCTGCCCGTGTGAGGTTTTCTTCAGAAAGACCTTCGACTGCTTTCTGCATGGCCTGGCTCGCATTCGCCGTTTTTTCCTGGGCCTGTTCTGCCTGGCGTCCTTCTTTTTTCAGTCCAAGCGGATCAGTTTCCAGCTTGTTGGAGGTCTCTGCCAACTGCCTGGATAACGCTTCTGTCTGCTGTGCCAGAGCCTGCTGCGTATTCTTCACTGCTTCCTGTCGTTTCGCTTCTGACGTGGATGCGTTCTCCATTTTTCCTGCGAGTTCCTGCTGCAGGTTGGCCATCTGTTCGGCCTGTTCCAGGAAAGCGTCCCGCTCTGTTGATTCCTTATTTTGTGCCTGATGAGCCTGCTTGATTTCTTCAGCCACCTGCGAAGCCCGATTGGCGGCCTGACTGGCTTCGTGTAACTGTCCCGCATTGGCAGCCTGTTGTGCTTTGATTGCTTCTTCCGCCAGTTGTGTGGCTTTACGGGTCGGCTCCGATTCGGGACCAAACTGTTGTGCGGTTTCCAACGCAAACTGGGCCGCGGCTTCGGCCAGCGCCTGCTGCTGTTGTTGTAAATCAAAAACGGATTCAGGTTTTGCCTGATTCTCTGCGGCGCGTGACTTCTCAGAACTCATATTCGTTTCAGCAGGTTGTACGTTTTTCGTCGGCTCGGAATTGGCGGCTGCCGTTGCTGCCGTCGGTGGCGCTTGGGCGGGAAATACTTTTGATGTTTGTCCCGATGAAGTGCTGGGGGGCGGCGACTTTTCAGCAGCTGGCTGACTTTCATTTTCGGGAACGTTCTGAGGTTGAGATTCCTGAGTAGCAGGTCTGCCGGCTGAGACCGGCGCCTGTTGCTGGATTGCTTCTGCTAATTGCTGTTGGGGTTCAATCAACTGCGCGGTTTGATTCACCAGCGAATCGAGTTGCTTCAATTGAAAATTCCGAGCGGCATCAACCAGTTCCGGTCGGCGTTTCAGTAAATTGTCCAGATCCTCGGAAAGACGCGACTGTCGATGCTTCAGTTCCGCCTGAAGTTGCGCCAGTTCCCGTTGCATTTCCGGTGACCGGTTTTGAGGCTGCTGGTTCTGCTTTTCTGCTGCGGGCGGAGCCTGTTCGGTTTTCTCTGCAGCCGGCTGTTGCTTGTCATTTGCATTGGGCTGCGCCATTTGTTGTGGCTGCTGTGCGGAGTCCTCGACTTTGTTATTAAAGGCGAGCAGATCATCGGCGAGATGATCGGTTTCTTCCGCGAGCCGATTCAGATTCAGTAAATCATTTTCCAGATCCACCAGTTTTTCGTACTGTCGGGTCAGGTCGCTGAGTTTCTTTTCCGTAGCGGTCATCGCCGGAGAGACCGGTTCCAGTGTTTTGTTTGCCTGTTTTGTCGTTTCTGAATCCGCAGATGTTTTCAAGGTATCATGATTTTTTACGAAATCGGTCCGCGCGATATTTTGCGTCTGCTCTGCGAGTTTCTGGTACAGGGGGAGTTGCAGAAATTCATTCGCCAGTGTTTCGAGCCGCTGTGCGAGTTGGCGTTCAGCCAGGGCCTGTTCCTGCAATTCCTGTTGATCGATGGCTTTTAACGGATCTGTTTCAGGCGTCTGTTTCAACGCGGCGATTGATTGATCCACCTCGCTATGGTGTGTTTTATACTCCTGTTGAATTTTCCGAAGTTCATCACGCAGTTTTTGCTGGCGGGAAATAACGCCTGCGGAAAGCTGCTGTTCGGCGTTTTTATCAATTCCAAAAACGCGGGGCGTTGACCAGACCACATTCGGCGAGGGAACTTCACGGTTGTCTGCAGCACGAACCCGATAAGTGAAGATCTCAGCCTGTTCGGCCTTCAGTTCCGGGAGATCAATTTTGAATTCATAATTGACAACCGGTGTGCCTAGAAATTCGGCAGGAACTTTGATGATGGTCGGTTTTTCATCCAGCTTCTGAACATGCAGTTCCAGTTCTTTGACAGAAAAATCATCCGTCACTTTAACGGGGACCGTCAGCGTTTCGCTTGGCTTGAAGAATTCAGGCTGATTGTAAATGGCGAGTTCCATCTCCGGAGCACGGTCCGGCAGCACTTTGACGAGATGCTCGGATGTTTTGGTCTGCAGATTACCCTGCTGACTTTTTAACTCGATGTGAAACAGAAAGCTTTTGTTATAAACCGGCAGATCCATTTGCGCCGTCAACAGGTCTTTGCTTAAAACGAATTCCTTTTGTTCGACCGGGGGCCGTTCTTGGGCATCGGCGCCGGCTCCGTACAGCTGATACTGAAGCGTGGCTTCTGCGACGGGGCGATCAAAGGTCAGGCTGATTACGAGCTGGCTCTGTTCGAGCACGCTGATCTCACTGGGAAGAACCGTGAATTCCTGCTGCTTTGCCTGAGTGTATCCGGGCGGGGTGACCACCAGACGGGTATCCGTAATGGAAGGAGGTTCGGCAATTTGAATCGTATACTGCTGGCTGCGGCTGCGTTCGGTAGAGATGCTGTATTGAAATCCGCTGAGCAGATGAGAAAACTGCGTCTGATATTGTCCGGCTGCCTGATCCAGATCCATGCGTCGGGAAAATTGTTCGCCTTTCGCATCTTGCCATTCAATCCAGACTTCATTAATCGTGCCGGGCTTTTTGGTATGCCAGTGCGGCGTTGCGACAATTTGCAGATCTTTCCCCCGCGCGACCGTTTCATCGCCCGGCTGCACTTCAAAGTACAGCGAACTGACAGTGGCGAAGTTGCCCCAGGGAACAACACTCCGCGAGAGTAAAAGCCGATACGCGTCCGGCCAGAACAGCAGGGGAGTTAAAAATATCAGAATTGCGATTCCGGCACTCATGATGAATCGCATGGTTCGATCAGAGGGGACGGAATCAGAAATATTGAAGGTCGAGAGAGAGGCAATCGTTTCTTTGGCCAGATGTTCCCGCATCAAAACTGAGCTGGATTCATTGTGCGCCGATGCCAGTTCCAGAACTGAAGTCAATCGTTCATTGAGGGTTGCTTGAGATTCCTCCACGATCGCAGCCAGTTCCACCGGAGTTCTTTTGTGGAAAACACTCCGCAGCATGGCGAACCAGATACAGCCGACTAAAACAGTGACGGACAGCGAACTCATGATAATTCGCGATTTAGTACCCAGTGAGAACAACAGATCCAGACTGATCTGCACAGCCACCAGACAGACCAGGACCAGTACAATCAAGCCGAGACCGCGGAGCAGGGCCAGCGAACGGATTCTGCGATCAAGCTGGTTTAACTGCCGTTTCAATTCGTTGACAAATTGATCTAACTGCCCATCCATAGTTTATCTCAGCAGGAAGTGGTTGTTCAATAATTTCACTGCGAACGCGCTACGCTGGCCGGGATCTCATGCTTCAAAAGGGCCGGAGTTTCTTCGCAGACCGGTTACCCTGATATTGTAACAAGATCTGGCGTTAAATAGTGATGAAAAAACGGTTTGAAGCCCAAAATCTTTCAAGGCAAACCATTCAGTTTACGAATGGCCCACTCGACCGTGAGGATACCCATGATCAGAACCAGGATAAACCAGTGGTCCCACAGAGTGAATTCGTCCTGATTGGTCGTTTTCTGGTTTAAGGAGGGAATCAATTCCAGCAGTTGATTGATCGTCTGAGGCGTCAGCAGTTGACCGCCGCTGGATTCCGCGATTTTCGAGAGCAGTTGGGGGTTGGAAGAGAGGTTTCCCAGTTCGATGGTTTTGATTTCATGGACAAACAGGGGTGTTGTAATGGCTTTTCCCGTCGCGACTTCCGGTGACGTGATCAGCTTCAGTTGATATTCCCCGGCCGGCAGCGGGGGAATATTGGCTTCGTGAATGGAGGGCTGGCTTTTCTGCTTGCTCAAATCAAATGAAGCGATGATTTTTTCCGGATCGGTGACTTTGTAAATGGCGACGCTGGATTTCACATCGGGGAATTTAGCCAGATATTCCTGTGTCCAGCGCGCGGTAGCCGTTGAGATTTCTCCAGCGTCGATGTCGGTTTTCGTCAGACTGAATTTGACAAATTCATTTCCCGCAGCCGCCTTGTTGCGTGCCGCCGAACGTGCCAGTTGTCCCCAGAAACGATGGTGGTAGCGATCACCGACGCGAAACCGCCAGCGCCAGGTACTGTCGATACCAATCCAGATGACCTGCCCGGAACCATACTGGCGTTGAATGATCACACCATCTTTGTCTTCATCCAGGGGCGCATTAAACGGAGAAATACCATAAGCCAAAACGTTGGCGCCGGGTTTTAAGTCTCCCTGCAGGAACCAGAGATGACCGGGAAGTTGTTCCCAGATCTCACGATTGATTTCCGGGTTCACGTCAAACTGAAACAGCGGTTCGGTTTCCCCTTCCGGCGTCAGCCTGAGACGCATGCCCCGTTCGGCGGGAGGCACTTTGAATGTCCCCTGATTCCAGTCGACGACTTTCAGATTTTTCAAAGGCAGCAGTTCATTCAGAATTGCCGATTGATGCGCCAGGGGGAGATATTTTTTTCCCGCCAGCAGCACCAGGGTGCCTCCCTGATCTGCGACGAACGTTTTAATCTGTTTCCAGTTTTCCTCTTTCAGGTGCTCGGGAGAAACATCGCCGAGAATAATCAGGTCTTTATCTCCGTACGGATGTGATGTGTCTTCCTGGTCCGGTTCAGCGAATTGTGGCGGAGTTTTAATCAACAATTGATTCGGGAAAAAAGGCTCAGGCAAGAGCCCCATGTAGGGTTGTTCAAACAGGACCTGTTGCAGGTCAATCCGTTTGTCACGCTCCAAAGCATTATGTAAATAACGGAATTCCCAGCGTGCCGTCTCTTCGACGAGCAATACGTGTGATTTATCATCGACAAAGTTAATCGCAAAGTCTTTTGCGTTATTATCCTCGCGGGTTTCCCCCGGCAGAATCTCTGTTTGCAGCGTGAATTCGTGCCGCCCCGGTTTCTCCGACTCCAATTCAAACTCAAGTTGTTGACTGGCACCTCGAGAGGTAAACTTTTTCACAGCCACTTCACGATCATTTTGTTTCAGAATCACCGTGATTTCCTGCCCTTCGTACCCGTTTGTGCCGATGCGGGCTTTGAGCAACGGTCGATCATCCTTAAACGCAGTCTGCGGATAATCCAGGGCCGCGACAGAAATGTCTTTGGGCTGGTAAGTTGATCCGACAATCACAGGGTAAATCGGGATCTGCATCTGGCCCAGTTGCTCCGCGGTTTTGACAGGATCGAGCTGGCTGTTATCGCGACCGTCCGTCAGCAGGATATAACTGGAAATCGGAGCGGAACCGGTTTCCGAACTGCCGGACGAAGATTTGAGAGCCTGTGAAAGATTCGATAATTCCATATGGACCTGATCAGGAACTTCAGTTAGCGCTTTCTCTAAGATTTGCTGATCGGTCGGAACCGCATCGCCTGCAAACAGAACGAGATCGACGTGCCCTCGTTCCTTTAATTTCTCCAGTATCGGATTCGCAGGATTCAACAGCAGTTTTTGTGCGATTTCCTTGCGGGATAACTTATCGATTTCTTCAAAGACCGCTTGAAGATTCTGTTTGCGGCTGTCGGCCAGTTGGGCTCTTTTTTCCGGATTGGCGGTTTCGTTTTCGTCGACCCATTGTGGTTCTTCCTTTGCGTCATACGCTGTTTCCCAGCGATCAAGGCGACTGTCGATGTTTTCATTACCGATGATTTTCAGGGCGCGCGCCAGCCGCAGTTTTTCCAGATCGCTGGCGTGACGATCCTGCGTGTTCATACTGTCGGACACGTCGATTGCGACCACCAGTCGCCCTGTTTTTTCGGTATTGAAGGACCAGGTCAGAACCGGTTCCAGAAACGTAAGTAAAATAAACAGCAGTGCGACAACGCGCAGGGTGATCAGCGTATTTCCAATGGCAGGAGAAACCAGGCGCCGTTCATAGCGAAAGAGCAGAAAGATGGTCACCAGCGCCAGCACAACGGCGCAGACGCCAACGATCGTCCACCCGCTTAATTCGAAACCATTTAACTGGAGGTGCCTTTCACTCATTGCAGCAGATATCTTAATACGAAATTATAGGGAATTACTTTAATTCATCGGGGAGAGCGGCGTGGCCACCTTGTACCAGGCGCCTTGTCAGAAACATCTCGCCAACCATTAACAGCAGGAAAATCAATAAGAGAATGCGCCAGAATTCGGTTTCTGAGACATCCGAAAACATGGCCTGTTTCAGTTCATCCAGCGTTTTGAAAAATGTCAGATGATACTCCTCTGACAGTGTTTTCTGTTGTGCTTCCGAAAGTGGGGTCAGATCCGATTCACTGCGATCAAAGTTGACGACAAATCGATCTGCTTTAAGTTGCGTTTCTTTTCCGGGCTTGGGATTCAGGGCATACACGCCGGGGAGCGAGGTGTTTTCACAATGAAAGGTGGCGCCATGCGGAGATTGATCAATCGTGCCTGTCGCGGGTTTTTTATTAGGATCCAGAAATTCGAACTGGTCAATCGTCGTTGCGGCAGGCACGGGGACGACGATGGGTTCGTCGGTATTGAGATTGCGAAACACGCGACCAGAGGATAGTTCGAAAACGGCTTCATGCAGGAAAGGGACATAATCGGGCTTGGCAGGCAGGTTATTCCAGTCTGCATCGAGCGAAGAGGTCATCAGCAGGACACGACCGCGCTGATGATTCATAAAAAGCATCAGCGGTTTTTCGTTGGTCAACCGGGCAATTTCGATGGGAGCCGACTGAGGCGGCGCCTCCGGTTTTTCAGTCTGATCGTCTTTTGGTGGTGGTTGGGTCACGTTTGTCGGGGAAACGTCCCACCACTGATTAAAGCGGGCGGATGTCAGACCGTTGGCATAAGCGCCATTAAACCGGGTTAACCAGGGAGTTTGCAGGCTGTCCGATTTGATTTGAATCAGATTTCCAAATTCAGCACCTCGGTTCGATTCAAGTGCCTTGATTTCCAGAGGAATTAAACCTTCCGGGTGGAACAGCAGTTTCTGGTATTGTTCGGCATTGATCTGATCTCCCAGCGCGATCAGAACGCCGCCCCCTTCGTGATTGACAAAATCAATCAAAGCGCCTGCCTGCACTTCGGTGAGTGTATCCACATTGGCCAGAATCACCACTGCCTGATTTTTTAAAATTTCCGGCGTCAACTGCTCTTTCTCGATGACGGTGGTCTGAATCCAGGGGGTCCGATTTGTGGGGGCCATCAATGCCAGGTTTGCGAAAAAGACTTCACTGCGTGTCGCATCAAAGTTGGGGGTGCCATCAACGAGCAGCACAGGCAAGGCACTGGTGACATGCAAAGCCGCGTCAGATCGATCATCTCCCGGAAGTTGATCCGCATCGATCACGACACTGACAACGTGTGTCCCTTCTTCGTCAAATCGATGCTGGAACTCGACTGCCGCCTCGCCATGATTTTCAATTTTGACCGATTGGGTATTTTCTTTGATGCGCTGCCCGTCGACTTCGAAATAAACAGGGCAGATCCGGGTTGGTTCGAGGCCATCATAGCGAATCGTCGTAGAAATTCGCACGGGGAGATTTTCTACGCAGACTTCACGTGACACCGATAACTTGTCGACCCGCAGATTTGACTGCAGACCCTGATTTTTTTCGCCTGCCACATTCGTCGCCCACAGATTAATGGGAACCGCCGACTGCTGGAGCAGATCATTGACCTGTTCCCAGAGGATCGTATCCTGCGGCGTCCAGCAAAAGGCCTGATCGTCGGTCAGAACAATAATCTCTCTTGCCAGATTCGAGGTCTTGCCCAGAGTCTGAATGGCTTTGGAAATCGAGTTTGCCAGATTGGATGATCCGGAAGGGGGGGGAAGCTGATTTAATTTTTCACGCACGGTTTCAAACTGATGTGTGGGCGACTCGGTGATGAGCCGCGGTTCATTGCGGGCATCGATGATGGAAATGGTATCGCCGGGGTTCAGTTCTTCCAGAAAGTGGTGCACCCATTGGATGGCAGCAGAATGAGGCGTGGCTGCTTCGCCTTCCCAGCCCATGCTGTAGGAGCCGTCAATGACAAACACGACATCGCGGGACTGTGTCGAAATATATTTTGATAAAAAACCTCCGGAAATCCAGGGGCGGGCCAGTGCGAACGTGATGAGCGCGATGAGCAACATGCGAATGGCAAGCAGCAGCCAGCCTTCCAGCCGGATTCTGCGTCGCGTGCGTCGTCCGAGTTCCAGAAACTGCATCGCCCCCCATTGGACGATGTCATAACGTTTACGACTCAGTAAATGCACTAAAATGGGCAATGAAATCCCCAGCAGGCCGAGTAGCATCATCGGATTGAGGAAATCAAATGTCATGAATGCCTGCTGTATATGCGAGATGGATGAGGATCGGGCATGGGGACTGTTGAAAAAAAGGAACAGAGATAATTATATGTTCAAATCGTCGTAAATGGTATTGCTTACATAATTAACAATTTAAGTCCGACTTAAAATCCAGATTTGCAGTGAACCGGTTTGGAAATTCTTTCTGAATGATTATGATGGACTAATCGGGCTCGTGTAAACATGTCCGGTACTTTTAACTTCCGATTAAAAAAAACTCTGAATGCGTGATGAGGTTGATGGAATGCTATCAGGTAATACGAAAATACGCGGGTCTGTGTTAGTAATGATTCTGTTATTCGTCTGTTCCAGTACGACGAAGGCGGATGACATCAAGCCTGATCAAATTGAATCTCACTATGATATTGTGGTTTATGGCGGAGCCTCGGGAGGCATTGCTGCAGCGCTTCAGGCAAAACGAATGGGGAAATCAGTGCTGTTGATCGAACCGGGAAAGCATCTGGGAGGACTTTCTTCCGGAGGTCTGGGCGCGACGGATATCGGAAATAAAGCAGCCATCGGGGGCATTGCCCGCGAATTTTATCGTCTGCTGGGAGACTATTACAGCCGGGACGAAGCCTGGACTTATCAGAAACCAGGTGAATACAAAAGCCGCCGCAGTAAAGGTGCCGAAGCCGAAATGTGGACCTTCGAACCACATGTGGCGGAAGCGACGTTCGAAAAAATGCTCGCCGAGCAGTCTATTCCTGTCTTAAAACGCCAGCGTCTGGATCTGAAACAGGGTGTGCTAAAAAAAGAGGGCCGCATTGTTTCCATCAAGCTGGAAAGCGGTCTGGTCATTCGAGGGACCGTGTTCATCGACGCGACTTATGAAGGAGATCTGCTGGCCGTCGCCGGGGTCTCCTATCACGTGGGCCGCGAGTCGAATGCGACTTATGGTGAGACATTAAATGGAATTCAGACCCGCAACGCCGTCTATCATCAGTTTGTGAAACCGGTTGACCCGTATGTGGTTCCCGGAGATCCGCAGAGTGGTTTATTGCCGGGAGTACAGCAGGAAGGCCCCGGCGGCGCAGACGGAGACGGCGATCATCGCGTGCAGGCCTACTGTTTTCGCATGTGCACCACCGATGTTCCGGAAAATCAACTGGAATGGGTGAAACCCGAAAATTATGATCCTCGTCGTTATGAATTGTTGTTGCGGAATTTCGAGGCCGGCGATTTGCGTGTTCCCTGGAGTCCGACTCTGATGCCGAACCGAAAAACCGATACCAATAATAACTTCGCGATTTCCACCGATAACATCGGCATGAATTATGAATATCCGAATGCCGATTATCAGAAACGCGATCAGATTATTCAGGATCATCTCACTTACCAGCAGGGGCTGATGTGGACGCTGGCAAATCATCCGCGTGTTCCCGCTGTCGTGCGGAAACAGTTTCAAACCTGGAAACCGGCCAAAGATGAATTTCAGGATACGAACGGCTGGCCTTTCCAGCTTTATATTCGCGAAGCAAGACGTCTGGTTTCTGAATACGTGATGTCTGAAAAGAACTGTATGTCGGAAATCGTGGCGGAGGACAGTGTGGGGATGGGAGCGTATACGATGGACTCGCATCATCAGCAACGCTACGCCATCAACGGAAAAGCATGGAACGAAGGGGACGTTCAAGTCGGCGTGCCGAACCCGTATCCGATTTCCTATCGCTCGATCCGTCCTAAAAAAGAAGAATGCCAGAACCTGCTGGTTCCTGTAGCGATGGCTGCCTCGCATATTGCGTATGGTTCGATTCGGATGGAACCGGTGTTTATGGTACTGGGACAATCCGCGGCGACCGCCGCCTGCCAGTCGATTGATGCGAAACAAGCCGTGCAGGATATTGATTATTCCCAATTACGAAAACGGCTTTTGCAGGATCAACAGGTGCTTGCCTGGGAGGGACCGCGTCGCGTGCCACCGATTCAAGCGGCTGCATTATCAGGGATTGTCGTGGATGATCGAGATGCCAAAGCGACTCCGGGCTGGAAAAAAAGTTCATCAGGTACTCCCTATGTGGCATATGGATATCAGCATGACGGAGATGCCGGCAAAGGAGAAATGCAGATGACTTTTACCGCAGAGATTCCAGTGAGCGGCTTGTATGACGTTCGTGTTTATTATGCACCCAATTCCAATCGGGCTACGAATACGCCGTATACTGTGATGAGTTCCCTCGGTTCCAAAATCATTAAAGTGAATCAGCGGCTTAAACCCAACCAGGACCAATTTCATCTGCTGGGACGATTTCCATTCGAAAAGGGAAAACAGGAAATTCTGATGATTTCCAACCAGGGGACTGACGGGCACGTGATTGTTGACGCGCTGCAGCTTGTTCCTGTTGAATCGAATTAAATCCGAGTCGAGAGACAGACTCATCGAAAAACAGTAGAACAGACTTCGTGACAGAAGGAAAAAACATGCAGAACCGTGTTTTCAGATATAGATTTATTGTGTGCGTTCTCATTTTCATGTCTGCGTTCCAGCTCGGAAGTCGGCAGCTCCAGGCGGATCTGTTTACTTACGTAGATGAGTCCGGTCAGACCGTGACGATTGAAGCCATGCTGTATGGCTCCGGAAAATCTCGCGGCGAGATGCTGCATGCCTTATTAAAGCCCGATGGATCGATAAAACTTGTTCCGCAGGGAAAAATCCAAAAACGCGTGCTCAAAGCGGCTCCAAAACCTTTGACGGTTACAGAAATGTCTGAGGGGTTATCAAAGAAATTTGGTGCCGAGAAGTTTCGCTTTCACCTGCAGAGTCCCTTTCTGGTAGGCATTGTGCTGGCTGCACCTCTGGATGGGTCGGACAGAACAGAACTGCGCGTAAAAACGTTTCTAGAGAAGGCGGGGCGTTTTTTGGTCAACGTGGAAGTGATCTTCGAAACGTACAGTAAAAAGATGGGGATCGAACTAACGGACTATGAATTTCCCATGGCGATGCTCATCTTCGAATCCGACGACGATTTTGAATCTTATGCGAAGGAAACGACTTCGCTGGGCGCCGGCGTTTCAAATGTCCTGGCCTATTATTCCGGGATTTCCAATAATTTGATTCTCAGGATGAGTGAATGCAGTTCGTTCGAAACGCCGTTGCACGAGGCGATTCATCTGCAGACATCCAATCGCGGGGTCGCGAAGCGATTAGCGCCGATTCCCACCTGGTTTATGGAAGGTATCGCGACCGGCTTTGAAGGAAAAGGGGACCGGATCAATGTCAGCCCGGATCGGATTAATTCACATTATGCCCTGATGTCGGGAATTGCAAAATTGCTGAGTTGGGGAGAAGTGGTTGCCCTGGATGGCGTATTTCGCGGGAGTATTTTGTCTGGAGATGCCTACGTGCATGCCTGGGGGCTGCATTGGATGCTGGTCAACCAGTATCCGAAAGAGTATCTGGAATACGTTCAGAAACTTTCGATGAAAGAACCTTTTGAAGAGTCATCGCCGAAGCAGCAGTACGAAGAGTTTGTCGAAATCATGAAAGTCAATCCGGATTCTCTGCAACTGAAGTTTAAAGTCGAACTGGTGCAGGCGATTCTGAAACAGAAGGTGAAATTGCCTCCTCTGGACGACAGAACCGTGCATCTGGAAAAACATAAGCAGGAGATGGCCATTGTGAAAATGACGGCAACATCTTATTCTCCGCTTGCTCCTCCACGGATCGAAGGTTGGCTGCAGAATATTTCTCCATTCCGTCCGATGACGTTTCATGTCACGGTGCAGACGGATGCGGGTACTTATGCAGAGTGGTATCTGCCTGATGTGGCGATTCGTCAGAAAATCAAATTGAAAGCAGAGAACGCCGATCATTTGATGCAGGGAGGTAGAGGGGGCAAGTGGCAGAGCTATCATGTCGAAGTCGAATCGGCTTATCCTGGTAGTGATACCGCTCAAGAATGGGCCACTGGGAAATTACCTGTTCCCGTCGTTTCGCGTAGAGAACAGGTCGTTCCCTCGAATTGATACAGCAGACAAATTGAAGGGCTAAAATGAAGCTTTCACTTTCAGTGAGGATCGCTGAAGCAGCCTGTAAGACGAAATTGAATATCCCCTTTCCCGAAATTGCCGCCATTGCGGCGGAGTTGGGGTATTCTGCTTTGTGTATGCGGGCCAGTGTGGCAGGCGTCCAGAGTTCGCAGGCAGAACTGGAGCAGGTGCGCTCGATTGTAGATCAGGCCGGGCTCGTCGTTTCGATGGTTACTGCTGACTTTAATATCCCACAAAATAACAATCAGGCTCCGGATGCACTCAAGAATATTGAACCGAGTCTGCATGTCGCCGAAGTTCTGGGCAGTCGCATGGTCCGAGTCTGTTTGAAAACCGAGGCAGATATACCCCATGCGCAACAAGCCGCCGATCTCGCTGCCGCGCGGGGCATGCAGCTGGTGCATCAGTTTCATCCGGCTTGTCTGTTTGAAGAAGTGGCGCAGTCAGTTACTGTTTTAAAACAGATCAATCGTCCGAATGTTGGTTTGATTTATGAACCGGCAAGTTTACTGATGTGCGGCCAGGAGTATAGGGAAACAACGCTCAGGCAGATTCTGCCGTGGCTGATGAATGTGTATGTGCAGAATCTGGTGATCACCGCCGATGGCCCGGATCACCTTGAGACCTGGTGTCTGGGAGATCGTCCGTTTCAATTACTCCCTTACTGGGATGAAAGCGGGCGGGGCATTGATTTCCGGCAAGTGATGTCCGGGTTAAAAACGGTCGGCTACGATGGCTTTTTTACCGTGCATCAGGCGGAAGGTATTGTAACTTCAGATGACGCGCGGGCGTATGCGGTCCGGTGTAAAAAATGGGTTGATTCTCTTGAACCATGATCGGTACCAGCGATTCCATGAAAAAAACGTTCGTAATCAGTTTTGAACAATTACCCGCGTGTATGCTGGGCTGTTACGGTCATCAATGGATTGAAACTCCTAATTTTGATCGACTGGCTTCGCTTTCCGTGCTGTTTGATCAGCATTTTGCCAACGATCTGTGCACGGCGCAAAACTCGTTTCCCTGGTGGACCGGTCAAACCATTCCCCAGGCATTGGGAACGCAGGAGCAAAACCGGAGTTCTCTCATTTCACATCTGAAAAAACAGGGCATCGAATCGACATTGCTGCTGGAGTCAGACAGTGAAACCGGCCGGAATGCAACGACAAGAGCACAGGAACCGTTTTTCGCAGAGTTCGATCATGTTGAATCGGTAGCGGGACAAAATGGATTCAAAGTCAGCGAAGCAGAAACTCCCGTGGCGCAATTGATGCAGGCCGCGATCGACCGGCTGCCGGAGTGGATGGGAAATACACAGGATCAATTAATCTGGATTCGTTCCGAAGGTGTTCCGCTGGAGCCGCTCGCTCCGGAATTTTTCGCAACGCTCTATCTCGATGAAGTGCTCGACCAGGGAGCAGACGAGGACGAACTCTCAGATGAAACTGCTGCAGCCGGGGAACTTGATCCGTTAGACGCCGATGATGACGCGGAAGCAGACGACGATCTGGAAACGGACCTCGATGCAGAGGACTGGCAGGAATTAATCACGGTTGTCGCGGAGTTGTTTACCAGTCCCGAGGAGTGGATCGAACTCGATGAGCATGAACGACAGATGGCACGGGTCGTCTACGCCGGTTATGTGACGCTGCTCGATCAATGGTTGGGGCGTCTGCTGGATCAACTGCTCGAATATGCAAAAACGCAATCAATACTGTTGATCGTAACTGCCGCCCGGGGCGGGAATGAACTTCTGGGACCGGACAGACAGGTCGAGAACTGGGGCCTGTTCGAAGAAATGAGCCACGTGCCTTTGTTGATTTTTGATTCAGAGAATGAAGAGCAGGGAAACAGACGGCAGTTTCTGTCGCAGCCGGCAGATATTCCCGTCTCACTGTTGAGTTGGCTGGGAGTTCCGCTGGAGAAGGTTTCGCATTCCGGAAATAATTTACTCGATGTGATATATGATCGAGGCCCTTTTCCGGAGCCGGTGATTTATGCTGCCAGTGATCGGGCGATTGCATTACGGACTGCCGAATTTTATTATCTGCAGTTACGAAACCAGCTCCCGACACCGGATGCAGCAGACGCCACGATTTCGAATGAAAGACTGGAAAAACAATTGTATCAGAAGCCGATCGACCGTTGGGATGTCTATGAACAACATGCGCAACTGCCGGAAATCGTAGCACAGTTGTCTGCGCAGCTTGATGAAAAAAGAACAAAGCACCATGATCAAAATTTATCATAATCCGCGTTGCGGTAAGAGCCGGCAGACGCTGGCCTTGATTGAAGCGGCCGGCATTGAGCCGCAGGTGATCGAATATCTGAAAACGCCACCCACGGCGGAGGAACTGGATTCCATTCTGAAAAAACTGAAGATGGAGCCGCAAGATTTAATGCGGAAAGGCGAAGACATTTATCGGGAACTGAAACTTGAGGAACGGAAGCTTTCGCGCGAAGCAGCGATTGCCGTCATGGTGGAACATCCGAAACTGATGGAACGGCCGATTGTCGTCAAAGGGCGGCAGGCAATTCTCGGACGGCCTCCCGAGAATGTGAACGAACTGCTCTAAGCATACGCTTAATGCTGGTTGTCATTCACTGAAGCAGGCGCAGAGGCAGGTACGACGCCCTACATATTTCTGCCCACAAGCAAGCCGATTGAGAAGGTCAGCGTCGCAAAGATGAGCAGAATGATGACCCAGGCTCCCGTCGGCAGCTCGAATTTGACTGAACGCTTCAAATGTCTCTTCTTTTTTTCGGCCAACACATTCGAAGCACGTTTCTGTGCGAGGCTGGCAAGACTGGCCAGTTCCTGTTCATGGTTTACTTCAGCCTGATCGGGGGCAACTTCCAACTGACTGACCGGCGCCAGGGGAGCTTCCGGATGCTGAGCCGGATTCGCTTCTTCCCTCTGCGGCGGAGCCACGATCTGGTTGACCGGTTTCACGGGTATGGCTTTAAATGCTTCTTCTGAGAGGGGGGCTTTCATCTGAGGGGCTGGTGTCACAGGGGCAGGGTGTTGCAAATGGAGTTCCTGCACCGAACTCTGTTTTTTTTCGATTGTGACGTTCGCACCAATGCCTGCCAGCTCATCCAGTGCATTCGTCAAATCGGCATCTTTCAGATTCAATCGGGGCTGAGGAATGGGAGCAATCTGTCCATCCAGACCGGGAACGCGTACCGATAAACCGCAGGTCGGACAATCAACAATCTCACCTGCTTTAGAGTGTGAGATTCCCATGAGCTGATCGCAATGTTGACATCGAAATTTGATAGGCATGCTGCAAATACTTCTATAGGTCTTTGTTCAATGGATATCTGTCACTGTGGTGGAATCTATCGTTATCCGACAGATTCCCCCTCACCAGCATTCCTGTAAATAACGGCAGGAATCGGAGTTTACTACTCATTTTTCCCGTCTTTCAATCCGGAACGGGCCGACAAATGTGGCAGAAATGCGTATTCTCTGTAAGATGATGGGATATTAAATGCCCTTTTACCTGTTATAATAATAGACAGTCAGTTGTACGGAATAAATCCATGAACTGAAATAATTCAAAAGTTCTCATTTGTGAATGAGTTAAAGCAAGAGGTTTTTTTGTGGACGTAGAGGAATTTCTGAAACGAGATGTCAATCGCCGTCAGTTCCTGGATCGGAGTGCGCGGAATGCCGCCGGTATGGCCGCCGGTGTTGTTGGCCTGACCAGCACTATGACGCTGGCAAACAATTCACCCAATGAGCGAGTGGTTTTAGCCGGCATTGGCGTCCGCGGACAGGGGAAGTTTCTGACCTCCAGTATGGCTGAGTTTCCCGATGTCCGCATCAAAACGATCTGTGATATCGATGAATCGGTTGCGCCTGCTGCGATCAAGTCGATCGAAAAAGGGCAGGGCATTGCGCCGCAATTTGTTACGGATTTTCGCAAGGTGCTGGACGACCCTGAAATTGACGGGGTCGTGATTGCCACACCCGACCACTGGCACGCATTGATGGCAATTATGGCGTGTCAGGCCGGCAAAGATGTTTACGTTGAAAAACCGGTTTCACATAATCTGACGGAAGGTCTGAAGATTGTTGAAGCCGCCAGAAAACATCAGCGCGTGGTTCAGTCCGGGATTCATCAACGCAGTGGAGCCCATTTTCAGTCAGCCGTGGATTTCGTGCAAAGTGGAAAACTGGGTGAAGTCAAACTGGCCAAAGCCTGGATTATTCATCGCCGGAAACCAATCGGTAAAAAGAAAAATGAGCCGGTTCCTGCAGGCGTCAATTATGACCTCTGGCTGGGACCTGCTGCCAGCCGCCCGTTTAACCCGAACCGATTTCATTACAATTGGCACTGGTTCTGGGATTACGGGACAGGTGAAATGGGAAACTGGGGAGTGCATATGCTGGACATTGCACGCTGGGGCCTCGGTGTTGACCTGCCTGAGCGGATCTCAGCATCGGGCGGAAAATATTTCTTCGACGATGATCAGGAAACGCCGGATACCCAGGTCGTACAATATAACTATCCGGGCAAAACCATTGTGTGGGAGCATCGTCTCTGGAGTGTGCACGGCATGGAAGGCCGTAATGCCGCCGCCGCCTTTTATGGCGACAAAGGAACGCTGGTCGTGGATCGGGGGGGCTGGAAAGTCTACGATCAGAAAGAGGCTGCGACTTCCGGCACCAGTGATCAGGCTGCAACACACCATCGCAACTTTATTGACTGCATCAAAACTCGGAACAAACCGACCTCGGATATCGAAATCGGCCATATTTCAAGTGCTTTGTGTCACCTCGGCAATGTCGCTTACCGGGCCGGACGGGAGATTCAATTTGACACGCAGCAAAATCGCGTGATAGGCAATGATCAGGCAAACGCACTTTTGGGACGGGAATACCGGCAAAACTGGGAGCTGCCTCAGATTTAAAAAACGTCCGCCAGATCAACGGAGTCATAAATAAAAACTTCCCGACAGTGAATGACTGTCGGGAAGTTTTTTTATTGTAGTCGCTTTAAAAAATTGTTTATTACGGAGTACCCGTTTGCTGGTACAGGTCTGTGGTGCTGTTCAGACTGGCGGATCCACCGGAATGGAAGAAGTCAGAGAGTTCTACAATCGCCGGTCCCAACAGGAAAATATAAATCGCCGGCATCAGACAGAGCACTGTGGGGAACAGCAGTTTGAACGTCGCTTTGTTGGCTTTTTCGTCAGCACGCTGCTGCAGACTTTCGCGAATGTTATCACTATATTCCTGCAAGGCGGAAGTGACGTCGGTTCCCATTTGATCGGTTTGAATCAGCAAGGCTGAAAACGAATGGACTTCGGGAACATCAATACGTTTACTGAAATTTGAAAGTGACTGTGAAAACGTTCCAATCGAAGCTTGTTCGATCACGATTCTCAATTCTTGTGCCAGAGCCGGATATACTTTGCCCAGTTCGCTGCCGACTCGTTTTAAGGCGTGAGGAACTGTCATCCCTTGAGACACGCACATGTTTAACATGTCTAACATGTCGGGAAAACCCTGTTCGATTTCACTGCGACGGTCAGAGGCCTGGCTGGTGATCACCAGGAAGGGAACCGCCCAGACCAGAATAGGTACCAGGACCATTGCAATCAGGATGGGAATTTCAAATCGCTCCGGGGCAAGCAGCAACACGATGCCGAAGAACATGAGTGTGCCCAGAATTGACAGATAGCGAATGGCTGAAAAGTTCTGCTGCGCGTGTGGTTGATAGTAACCGGCCGCCTGCAACTCTGTTTTCGTTTGCGCGCGTCTGGCATCAGATTCCGGCATCATCTCAGCCAGAGCAGGGGTCGCTGAACCAAAGACATAGTCATCGGTTCCCATCGCTGGTACGTCACCTGCTTCTACCTGGGGTAATGAAACCTGGGCATTCTCACCTCTAAAGTTAAATCCGCCATCGGAAAACAGTTGTCGTTTTTCCCATGTGGCAGATGTAGAACTGGCAGAGGAAGTAGAAGGTAATAATGAAATGACCTCAGGCTTCGTTTCCGCTGCATGCGTTTCATGCTCGGGAGTTTGCGGAGTTCGCTTGCGAACGATGCGATACAGCATCCACAGGATGACGACACCGCAAGCTGCATAAAAGATTGTGATCGTGATTGGTGTAAACATTGGATTGCCCTCGCCGTTTTTCGGCAGGTCTCTGTAATTTTAGTTTGATCAGGTACGTTGACTTGTTTTCAAAACTCGCAGGACCCATAAAGATCCAACAACCTGTAAT